>CAZOBT010000001.1:0-35656 GCA_964578025.1 uncultured Rhodocyclaceae bacterium
AGGGCAAGTGCTAAGTTTGACCTTAGAAGGAATTCGTTATTTGGCGCAAGGTCGTTCTAGTGCGATTATCAATGGTGAACTGGTGTATGTCGGTAGTTTAGTGGGGGAATATGTAGTCTTAGGGATTCGCCCTAATGAAGTCCAAGTACGGAAGGAACAAACGGTGGAAGTATTAAAACTTTCTTCCATCGAAAAAGCATTTGTTAAGTCAGAAAACAACACAGAGAAAACAACCCGGCAGTCACGTAAGACTAAGCAAGTTGTGCATAAGGTACAAAGATGAAGCTAGATGCAAAAAAGGTGATGCAATACTGGATGTATTGGCTTCTTAGTGGTGTTTTGCTAGGCATAACGGCGTGTACCACACCAGGGCAGTTGCCATTAGGACAAGTGCATGAGCAAATTGCTCGTGAATTGCAGCTTGCCGTTGCACAAAATCGGGCAGCCCAAAATCAAGACGCAAATAGTAATCCGCTCGCCCAAGCTTTCTTGCCGCCGGTGAGTGGGGTAAGCAGCAAAAAGAAGGAAGAGCTACGTTTTGATTTAGCCGTGAATCAAGCCCCTGCCCAGCAAGTTTTTATGGCACTGGTATCTGATACCAAATACAGCATGTCGGTCTCGCCAGATGTCTCTGGCCTGATTACGGTAAATTTAAAATCGGTCACGGTACGAGAAGCGTTAGAAGCGATCCGTGAAACCTATGGTTATGAATACACAATTTCTGGTAATCGCATTGTGATTCAACCGAATACCTTCCAAACCCGGATTTTCCAAATTAACTATCTGGCCTCAAAACGCTTGGGGACAAGTGATTTGAGCGTGTCGTCCTCTGGTTCAAGTAGTAGTTCGAGTAGCAGTGGTAGCTCCAGTAGTAGTTCAGGCAGCAGTTCTAGTTCATCAGGGTCAAGTAGTAGTTCAAGTGGTGGCTCCAGTGGTAGCAGCGGTGCAAGCAGTTCAGGTTCAGCTTCAACACGGGTACAAACAAGCTACGAGGCTGATTTCTGGAAAACGCTAGAAACAGCGTTAATGGCGATCGTGATGAATTCAAGCTCGGGCAGTAGCATTGGTGTAGGCAGTGTTCCTGCCAGTAACGCAAGTTCAGCAGGCGTAACAAGTAGCTCAGGAAGCGCATCCAGTGCCAGCTCCCCTCCAAGTCAGAATACATCGCCAGCAAGCAATAACGGCGGAACACCAAGTGTGATTGTGAGCCCGCTTTCAGGCGTTGTACTGATACGTGCCGCTCCGAAGGAAATGCGCTTAGTCACCCAATATTTAGAGAAGACGCAACTGGTGATAGAGCGACAAGTTATGCTGGAAGCCAAGATTCTTGAGGTCTCTTTAAGCCAAGCGTATCAGTCAGGAATTAACTGGAGCAAATTGGATACAACGGGAACGAATACTTCCGGTGTACGCTTGTTTGGAGAAGCCTTTGTCAACCCGTCTTTTGAGCAAGGATTTTTTGGTTTGGCGTTAGGGCGTAAGCAATTTCAAGGAGTCATTCAGCTCTTGGAAACACAGGGTAATGTTTCCGTCCTCTCAAGCCCACGTATTGCCACATTGAATAATCAGAAGGCGGTATTAAAAGTCGGTACGGATGAGGTCTTTATTACGGGATTTAGTATGTCATCAACCGTAACGGCTAATGCCGCCGCCGCTGTACCAACAGCAACAACATCTACCCTTTTTTCTGGAATTCTGCTGGATGTGATGCCACAGATTGATGATGATGACAATATTATTTTGCATATTCATCCTTCTGTCAGCCGCGTTACCGAAAAGGTCAAGAATTTTACCTTAGGGACAAACTATGTCATTAGCTTGCCTTTGGCCTCACGCAATGTGAACGAAGCCGATAGTATGGTGCGTACTCGCAGTGGCGATATTGTGGCAATTGGTGGTTTGATGAGCCAAAATTCCAATGCAGATCGCCAAGGTGTTCCAGGGTCATTAGACCAACCATTCAGTGCGTTACTTGGGCAACGTACTAGTTCAATGGGCAAAACAGAACTGGTGATTCTTTTAAAGTCGACGATTATCTCTGGCAGTAAAACTTGGGTGCAAGACACTGAAGAGACAGAAGAGCGAGTCCGGCGCATTAACAAGTAAGATGGGGAAAACACAACAAGTACAAGGGGTGAACAGGTGTACCTAGAGCACTATGGCTTAAGCGAATATCCCTTCATGATTACACCGGATAGCCAAGCAATTTTTGTGAGCCGGGCATATCAAGGGGCTTTGAATACCCTACTGCTGGCTTTGGAAGGGGGCGAAGGCTTTGTCAAAGTGACTGGGGAGGTTGGCACAGGGAAGAGCTTGTTATGTCGGCGGCTGTTGCGAATCTTGCCTGATAGTGTTGTCACCGCGTATTTTCCCAACCCAATTTTGTCGCCAAAAACTTTGCTCAAAGCCTTAACTGAAGAATTGGGTCTTAAGGATTTGTCCGATAAAGACGAGTATCACCTGTTGCAAGACGTGAATAATCATTTGCTCTCGTTAGCAGCAAGTGGCAAACGCGTGGTGATGTGCTTGGATGAGGCACAAGCCATGCCTTTAGAAACTTTAGAGACGTTACGCTTACTTTCTAATTTAGAAACCGAAAAATACAAACTTATCCAAATTGTATTATTTGGTCAGCCAGAGTTGAATGACCGGCTTAGAGATCGCTCTATCCGGCAATTATTACAACGCATCGCTTTCCATGCCGAATTAGACCCATTGTGCCAAGAAGAGTTAGGTTTTTACCTAAATCATCGGATGCGTGTCGCTGGTTATCAAGGTGAGGATTTGTTTAATTCCAAAGTCATACGCGCTTTGTATCGTGCGAGTGGTGGCATTCCAAGGCTAGTAAATATTCTGACCCATAAATCGTTATTGTCTGCATTTAGCCGTGGCAAACGTATTGTTAACTTTGATGACGTTCGCAATGCAGCCGCTGATACAGAAGGGGCATGTAATGTGCCATGGTGGTCTTTATGAGCTTGATTAATGATGTTCTGAAAAATATTGATGCCCGCCAAGCCGGGGAGTTATCCCGCTTGAAACTGAATGCTGACGTGCACCCAGTACCTGAGATCAAACGCAAACCCAAGAAACTCTTGATCGGCGGCATTGCTGCGGCTGTCCTAGCCATGCTTGGTGGTGCTGGGTTTTGGTGGTGGCAAACTCAGGGCAATATGCTGGGCGAGACAACACCAACCCCTCCAGCGATTGCTGCGGCTACCTTGCCACCGGCGACTCCCGTTCCTGCGGCTATTCCTGCGACTGAGCAAACCGGGATCAGCACTGTGAATACAAGCAATGCACCCGTGCCCCCTAACACGCCGCCAAGTCTACCTAATCCACCTAACCCGCCGAGTACTACCGCTGCTACCAGTGCTGTGGCGACCAACTCCATTCCTAACCAAACCAAGCCAGCGAATCAGGACAATAAATCTGCCGGAGAAAAGGTAGAAAAAGCTGAAAAGGCAGAAAAAGCCGCCAAGCCGATGGCGGCAAGCAAAACCGAGAAGGCGGAAAAGCCTAAACCCCCAGAAGAAAAAAGTAGTGCCACCCCGGAAGTCAATGGCTCTGCGCTACCGCCTCTGAGCACCGGCAACTCCGTAGAACGTGAAAAATCCGCGACTAAAACCGCCGGGAAATCTACTGCTGCACCAACAGCCAATGCGGTAAGCCCCCATGCGCACTCTAGTAATGCAGGGGCAGGCAGTATTTCAATTACCCCAAGTGTGCAAGATGCAAATAGCTTATATAAACAGGGGCAAAGCCAAATTAACGCACGGCGTTTTGAGGAAGGCATTGCCCAACTCCGCCAAGCCTTACAACAAGACCCAAAACATGTTGCCGCCCGACAACTGCTTTTTCAAACCCTGTTGAATGACTTGGCTCGATCCAATGATGCCCTAAAGATATTGCAAGAAGGTTTGGAGTTCTATCCACAAAATGCCAACTGGGCTAGCTCGGTGGCACGCTTGCAAGTCGACAAAAACGACTGGCATGGAGCGCAGGAAGTGCTGGCGAAAGCCTATGGTAGTGGTAACAATAATCCGGCCTATGTTGGCTTTTATGCCCATGTCCAACGTCATCTTGGCAAATCGCAAGAGGCTGTTGCCTTGTTTACCCAGGCGACTCGTCTTGCTCCCAATGAGGGACGTTGGTGGGTGGGTTTAGCGGATGCCTTAGAGGCAAGTGGGCGCAATGCTGAAGCTAAACAAGCGTATCGCAGTGCCTTAGAAACCGGAAATTTAAGTGCAGATTTAACGGCACTTGCCGAACGTAAAGCGCGTTAAGCGTATTTGTCTAAGCTGTCTAAGTCGATCAAGAAAGTAGATGTTTTATGCCGCCACCACCCAAAGTCCGACTTGGTGATCTCTTAATCCAACGTGGTTTATTAACCGAAAATCAGTTACTGCATGCCCTTGATGAACAGAAAAAAAGTGGGCAACGCTTAGGTCGTATCTTTGTTGATCTTGGCTATGTGAGTGAAGACGATATTGCTTTTTCCTTGGCTCAACAGTTACGCATTACCTATGTCAACTTACGCCAATTTGCCCCACGTCCAGAATTAACCCGGCTTTTACCCGAAGTGCAAGCCCGCCGTTTTCGGGCGATGGTGTTGGATGAACTGCCCGATGGGCGTTTACAAGTTGGCTTGGCTGATCCAACTGACCTACAAGCCTATGACGATATTTCGCGGGTAGTCCGGCGTGAAATTGACATTGCCGTTGTTGCTGAAGGCATGTTGATGTCTTTGATGGATCGGGTGTACCACAAAGGCGAAGAAATTACAGGTTTGGCACGCGAACTCACCGCCGAATTAAGCGATGGTGGCGATTTAAGCCAAATGTTTGGCACAGCTTCTGCCGATGACGTACCCGTTGCCAAACTGCTCAATACGGTATTTGAAGAAGCCATTCGCTTCCGTGCTTCTGACTTACACTTTGAGCCACAAGAAACGACCTTGCGGATTCGTTTTCGTATTGATGGGGCGTTGCATATCCAAACCGAAACGGATGTCAAAATTAATTCAGCTTTGGTACTGCGCATGAAGCTGATTTCTGGTTTGGATATTTCGGAAAAACGCTTACCGCAAGACGGTCGCTTTAACATGAAACTCAGTAATGGTTCGGTCGATGTGCGGATTTCGACCTTGCCAACGCAATATGGCGAATCGGTGGTAATGCGTTTGCTGAACCAAGGTTCGATGGCGTTAGAGTTAGACAAAATTGGGATGCCACCGCGTGTGCTAGATCGCTTGCGTCATGCCCTTAGTCGTCCCAGTGGTTTGGTGTTGGTGACTGGGCCAACAGGCTCAGGGAAAACTACCACGCTGTATTCGGCTTTAAATGACTTGAACAGCCCAGATGCGAAGGTGATTACGGTTGAAGACCCAGTGGAATACCGTTTGCCAGGTCTGAATCAAGTACAGATTAACGACAAAATCGGTCTAACTTTTGCGCGGGTGTTGCGTACTGTTTTGCGGCAAGACCCGGATGTGGTGCTCGTTGGGGAAATGCGTGATCAGGAAACGGCTGAAATTGGGATGCGGGCGGCAATGACAGGGCACTTGGTGTTATCCACCCTGCACACCAATGACGCAATGACTACCCCAATTCGTTTGCTTGATATGGGCGTACCCAAATTTATGGTGGCTTTGTCCGTGGTCATGGTGTTGGCGCAACGTTTAGTCCGGGTAATTTGTCGTACCTGTAAAGAACAATACGAACTGCCTAAAGTTGAGCGTGAATGGTTGCGTTATGAACTGGGCGATCATGTTGACCAATACACGTTCTATCATGGTAAAGGCTGTCCCGAATGTAACCAAACAGGCTACAAAGGACGTACCGGGGTATATGAATTCTTGGAAATGTCGGATGAGTTGGTGGATGCCGCGAATAGTGATGACCACACGCTCTTTCTTTCGGCAGCGAAAAAACAAATGGCAGGGGAAACCTTGCGTCGAGATGCCGTGCGTTTAGCCATTTCCGGGAAAACGACAGTTTCTGAAGCCATGAAGATTAGTAATCAGTACGAAGGCTAAGCCAATCCCATGCCCAGTTTTAGCTATAAAGGTCGCGCCGTTGACGGTAAAGCGGTACAAGGTACATTAGAAGCCCAAGATCAGCGCGATGCGGCAACACAATTGCGTAACCGAGGCATTACGCCATTACAAATTGTGGCAGGTAAAGGTGGGGCGGCAAAAGCTGGAGCAAAAGGGAAAGCACAAGGTGAGGGCGGGCTGAAAGGGCTAGCATCTATGGATGTTGGTGCATTTTTTCAACCTCCGGTTAAACCCACTGATTTACTTTTGTTTACTCGGCAAATCGCCACCTTGCTCAAAGCGGGCGTACCAATCATGCGCGCGCTCTCTGGCTTGCAAGAGTCCACACAGAATCCAACAATGAAGTCCTTGTTACAAGACATTCGCGAGAAGCTTGATTCGGGGCGTGAACTTTCATCGGCAATGTCAGCACATACCAAAGTCTTTGAACCGTTTTATCTCAACATGATTCGTGTTGGCGAACTGACGGGGCAGCTTGATGAAATTTTCCGCCGCTTGTTTACCCACCTTGAATTTGAACAATTTATGCGTGAGCAGGTGAAATCAGCCTTGCGCTACCCTTCATTTGTTATTTTGGCGATGCTGATTGCGATTGTGATTTTGAATGCCTATGTAATTCCCGCGTTTGCTAAAGTGTTCCAAGGCTTTGGTGCTGAATTGCCAACGATGACAAAGATATTGCTCGCAAGTTCGAGTTTTACAGTTAATTATTGGCCTTACATGTTAGTGCCTACCATTTTATTGATAGGGGCTTTTAAGTATTGGACTTCCACCAAAAGCGGTAAATACACATGGGATTTCATCAAGTTAAAGATTCCCATTGCAGGCAAGATTATTCTGAAAGCGTCACTTTCGCGCTTCTCGCGTAGCTTTGCCTTGGCCTTACGTAGTGGTGTGCCATTGATCCAAGCTTTGAATAATGTGTCGCAAACCATGGATAACGCCTACATGGTGTCGCGTTTAGAGAAGATGCGCGAGACGATTGAGCGGGGTGAAACGCTAATTCGCGCGGCGGCAGGGGCAACAATCTTCACCCCCATCGTGTTACAAATGATTGCCGTTGGCGAGGAGTCAGGGGCGATTGACGACATGTTGCAGGAAGTCGCAGAAATTTATCAGCGCGAAGTTGAGTATGAACTGAAAACATTGAGCCAACAGATTGAACCAATTCTAATTACTTTCCTTGGTGCAATGGTTTTGGTGCTTGCGCTAGGTATTTTCTTACCCATGTGGGATTTGGGTAAGGCCGCAAAAGGTAAGTAATTTTTCACACTTTCTTAAGTCAAGAGTTGGTAAGCAAAAACAGTTACTTTCTGCGCACAAATGTAAGAATAGTTATAGATTAGGCAAAGACGCTTTTCTTAATAAATTTTCTGATTACAATGGCCGCAAGTGGAAATTATCAGTGATGCAGAAAATTGAATAATTTCTATATATGTAGTCTTTAAGCAAAATTGTTCGTTTTTATTATTTCCTCCAAAGGAGTTCAACATGAAAAGCAATCGTGGTTTTACCTTGATCGAATTAGTTGTTGTTATCGTTATTCTTGGCATCCTCGCTGCCACCGCTCTGCCTAAGTTCGTTGACTTGGGTCAAGATGCTCGCGTTGCTGCCATGAAAGGACTACAAGGCTCTATGCAGGCAGCAAACACCATTATTTATGCTAAAGCCTCAGTCCAAGCAACTCCAGCATTAGGTGAGGATACGAGCGTGCCAGTTAACGGTGTTAATATCAAAACGGCTTATGGTTATGCTAAAAATATTGAAGAGCTGAAAAAAGTGCTGGACACTTCTGCTGACTTTGAATTTGACACTACCAATAACAAAGTCAACCATAAGAATGCTCCTGATAAAACCAAGTGCGTAATTAAATATGATCCTGCAACCTCTGCCACGGTAGCGCCTGTCTATAGCAGCTCAAGCACGGTTCTAACCTGCGGTAGCTAATCTGGTTAGTCCCTTCGGGATGAGCTGATTGTGTTAAACGACTTGTCCCAAACAAAACCCCCGTCTCAAAACGGGGGTTTTTTGTCGTTGATTTTTTGCAGAGATTTCTGCAAAAACCGGGGGTTTACGCTGATTGAGCTGGCAGTGGTGATTACAGTACTTGGCATCGTATTGGCAATTGGTGTGCCACGTTTGTTAGAGCGTAGTGATTTTGATGCCATGGCATTCCGTCATGAATTGCGTAGTGCAGTGGCGCATGCTCAGCGCGTGGCGATTGCGTCTCGCCGTTTTGTTTGTATTGAAACGACAGCGAGTATGGTCAGTTTCACCCAAATTGATATTCCACCTGAAAATACCGGGGCAAGCTTAACGTGTACTACGCCGCTGAATTTGCCCAAAGGCCGACCTTCTTGCGCAGGTAATCCTGACCATCAGATTTGCCCACCGGGGAATGTGCAAATGAGTAATGTGGTGTTTATCTTTGATGCCGCAGGGCGACCGATTGCGAGTAACAAACAAGTCTTTACGACACCAATTCATATTGGTATTACTGATCAAGATGATTTGATTATTGAAGCTGAATCAGGTCATGTCCATTAAGCCTAAAAGCTCTTATCACGCTTATGCCTACTATCATCGCCAACACGGTGTGTTGTTGATTGAGTTAATCATGGCGATTGTGATTGTCAGTACTGCCCTACTAGGAATTAGTTCGGTCATTAACCTGACGCTGGAAAAAAGTGCCGATCCACTGGTGGTCAAACAACGAATGTTGATTGCCGATGGCTTAATGGAAGAAATTTTGAGCAAAGCTTATAACGATCCCGGTGTTGGGCATACAGCGACAGGGCAACGCCAGTATTACGATGATATTAATGATTATTCAGGCTTTCATATGGAAGGGATTCGCAGCATTGATGGCACGCCAATCCCTGAACTTGCCGAATATAACGTTAGTGTCAGTGTGACCCCTGCCACATTACCTAATGGCACAGTCGCCCGCTTAGTTCGGATTGAGGTTAAGGTCAATCGCTACGATGACTATGTATTAGAAAGTTATCGGACAGCGTATGAGTAAGCAACTTTGCAGATCAGGGCGTATGTTGGTGTTACAACAAGGTTTCACTCTTGTTGAGCTAATTGTCACGATGGCGATTTTGGCGGTAGTCGCGGCAATTGTCGTGCAGCCCTTATCACAGCCGTTTAAGAACTTCATGGAAATTACGCGGCGGGCGGAATTAAGTGATGCCGCAAACAGTACCTTGCGCCGTCTTGAGCGTGATGTGCATGAAGCCTTACCGAATAGTCTGCGGCAGCCAAGTAGTACCTGTTTGGAATATTTGCCGATTATTGCCGGGGGGCGGTATCGCGCCAATTTAAGCAGCAGGAATAGCGGTGATATTCTGGATTTTACGGGTGTGGATAATCGCTTTGATGTGCTTACTGGTTTTGGCCTCAGTGGATTACCCAATGGGGCGCACTTGGTGATTTATAACCTAGGCATTCGTGGCGCAAATGCTTATGATCTTGATAACACGGCCTTTATTGCCACTGGGGCAAGCAATGCCAGCTCAGTGACCTTGATGCAAAGTAAATTATTTCCATTTGCTTCGCCGGGGCAACGTTTTCAGGTTATCCCGAATGAGTCAAGGGTTTATGCCTGTGTTAACCTTGGACAGGATGCGGAAGGAAACGGCACTGGCTTATTAGTACGTTATCCCCGGAGCTTAGGGAATAGCGCGTTACCTGCCTTAAACAATTGCCCGGTGAGTACCTCAGAATTGCCCAGTGGCTATATCACCCTTGGGCAAAGTTTAAGTCAATGCACCATTAACTATGGCACAGGGGTATATCAGCGCGATGCGGTACTCCAAGTGAATTTGGGTTTAAGTAAGCAAGAAACCGCGATTCAACTTAGGCATGAAGCACATATTGAAAATGTTCCATAACTTGCTTTTATCCCCCTATCGCCAACATGCAGGCTTTGCGTTACCTGCGGCGGTTTTCGTGTTGGTTATTCTGTCCGGTTTGGCGGCGTTTGCAGCTTCTTTAGCCTCGTTTCAACACAGTGGCTCAAGTCTTGAAGTGGTGGGGCAACGGGTTTATCACGCGGCACGTTCTGGGCTGGAGTGGGGGATGTATCAGGTACTTACTGCCCCCAGCAGTGCCTGTAATGCCACCGGAACAGATTTAGTGTTTGCGACAGATTCGCTACAAGGGATAAAGATCAGTGTGCGTTGCCAAGCGTTGAATGTCGATGAGTTAGATGCCGGGCAATTAGTTGAAATTACGGCGACCGCCTGTAATGCCCCGCTTAGCACCTCCCCTGCGTGTCCCGGTAATGCGGCCAATAACAATAACTATGTCGAGCGGAAAATGTCCGCCGTGGTGGAAAAACCCTAGCCAGGCTAATTTAATAATAGTTGGTCTATTGTTTATCACCCCATATTTAATGTGATTTTTTGGCTGATTTTTAATTTGGTCTTGTGTTTTGTGCCTGTTAGGAATTAACCATGCGCCCCCATTTATTTTCTGTTGCAACCTTGCCTCTTGCCTTGGTGTGGGTTATCAGTTTGGCCTTGCCCAATGTGGCGATTGCCGCCTTAGGGCGGCTCAATGCTTTTGAGCTAGATGCGTCTGGTACGGCGATTACGGGAAATTTATATACACGGGTAGTGGGGCAAACGCTGCAAATTAGCGTAGTAGCACTTAGTCCTTCGAAGCGCGATGTGGATACTGGGACAACTGGCTCAGTCAAAGTGGAACTGCTGGGTGGGCAAGATTTATCGGGCAACTTAGATACCAACAATTGCCCGAGCAGTGCCATTGTGGTGACGAGCGCGACGGGGACACTGACCGCCGGGCGGGGTTCAGCGCAACTAAATGTGGGGAATCAGCCGTTTCTTCATGCGCGTTTACGGTTGTCGTTTCCGGCAACAGGTACGCCAACGTTACAAGCCTGTGCCGAAGATGGCTTTGCGATTCGCCCCAGTGCCATTACCTTGCGCAGCACCACCAGCACAGGAAGCGCGACCAATACCAACGCTAGTGCTTCCGCAACACCAACGATTAAGGCGGGCAGCAATTTTTCTTTCAACTTGGAAAGCAATACCACAGGCTATAACGCCACTTTATGGCTAGATCGCTCGCGCTTACAGGCTCACTCGCCCACTGATCCCAGCCAAAATAGCGGTGGGGTCTTGGGAAATCTGGTGCTAAGCAATGGCGATGGTTTAGCGGTAAATGCCAACCTCAGCAATAACGCGACCTATGACGAAGTCGGCTATCTCAGCTTTTTGCCGGGCGCATGGCGTGATGATACTTACACCAGTATCGACCAGCCAAATGATTGTGTGCCACAACAAGCCCATGATGTTCCTGATAGTTCGGGTCGCGTAGGGTGTGCGGTTGGCAATGCCACCAACTATGTCCTTGGACGATTTACGCCCAGCTATTTTGTGATCGTTACCGCTCCGGTGCAGCCTGCTTGTACCAATATGACCTACTATGGGCAAACTGGTTTGCAAACGGTGCTGGGTATTTTGGCAAAAGCCAGTAACGACATCATTACCAAGAATTATCAAGGGCAGTTGGCGCGGCTTGATCCCAACAATCGCAGTCAGTGGCAATTTACGGCGGACAATTTGCCCAGTGGCGTTACCCTCAGTGCTGGGGCAGCGGTGAACACGGGAACTTGGACGGATGGCAAGATCAATATCTTTCGTGCGGCGCATACGTTTTCTCGCCCAAGTGCGCCAATTGCCCCAGCTGACATTGTGATTAAAGCCCTACCGGTAGATGCTGATGGGGTAACGTTGGTAAATGGCACGGCTGTACGAGTGCATAACGAAGAAAGTACGCCATTACGCTATGGGCGTTTGCGTCTAATGAATGCGCATGGTTCAGAGCTGTTACCTTTACCCATGCTCATGAAGACGGAAATGTGGACGGGATCGGCATGGCGTACCAATGTGCAAGACAACTGCACTGGCACAAGTTTAACGATTCCTAGCAATAAGCCCCGGACACAAACGCCGAATGGTTTGCCCGGTTTATGGTTTAGTGGGGAAGAGGCCAGCATTGCCAATTACCTTGCGCCCAACGAAACATTTTTAAGCGTTGATTCTTGGGCTAATGGGGCAGGTCGGCTGCGTTTTTCTGCGCCGGGGAATGGCAACATGGGCTGGTTGGATGTGCTGCTACCTGTTCCCGATCACCTCAAAGGTTTCTGGGGCAATTGCCTTGGGCAAGCGGGGGGCAGTGCCAGTAACTTGAGTAATTACCCTTGTGCGCGTGCCACTTTTGGCGTTTACTCTTCTGGTAAAGTCGTTTTTCGGCGTGAGATTTACTGAGCAGAATTGACTAAGTACACAGAAGAGAGGAAATAGGATGCAAGAAGATGTGCTCGCCCTCGACAAATTTAGCCATACCTTAGAATGGCTATTGGCATTACAAGGGCGTTATCCCAATTTAATCCAATTTGGGATTATTCATGTTGAATTTCATAATCGTCAGCGTTTAGGGCAGCTTTATGGGGCAAAAGATGCGATGGCAATGCTGACAAAATTAACCAGTGATCTGCGCCAAAAATTTCGTAAAACGGATTTGGTCGCCCGTTTGGGGATGGATTTCTGGATTCTTGTGCCGTATACCGAACCGGACACCGTCACGGAAAAAGTCCACACCCTTGTGGAGTTGGCCTCACAAGCCGGGTTAGGGGTGGTCTCTCGTGATGTGGCTGTGTTTTCGCACCAAGACCCGGTGTTACAAGAGGCAAGCTGTTGTGCAACACCAGAGTCTTTCTTGCTTTACTTAAAGCGTAATCACAATATCAATCGGCATTGGCAACCGAGTCCAATGCTGTGAGTGTGAGCGAAATAGGGCTAACTAGCCGCTCTCCCCATACCCAATTTGCCGTAATAAGGCCGCGCTATGTTGTTGGATAGCAGTGGTTGAGCTGTTTGTTGGTAAGGCTGTTTGGGCAACTAAGGTACTTAATTCTTGCTCGGATAGTTTGGGTAATGGGCGAGCAAAATATTGCATAGCGGCTTGGGCAAAGCCTTGGCTTGCCTCCACGTTTTCGTTATTACCTTGGGCAAATGTTGTCTCAGTTAACACCACAGCGATTTGCTCAGTTTCAGAGAGGTGTAAAAGCACTAAGAAAGACCACAAAAAAGCCCGCCAAGCCGACACCTCATTATTGTTAGCCGGAGCTTGTTGCAGCAGTAAACGAGCCACTTGCTCAGGGAGGCGGCTATTGGGGTAAGCCGCTTTAATCAGCTTTGGCACGGTCGCAGGTAATTGCATGTGCAACTCTTCGGCGGTTTCCCAGTTTTTCCGTAATTCTGCCCAACGTGGTTGAAAAAATAATAGATCATCGCCAAGCAAACAGAGTACTGGGAACGCAATTGCCAGTGTGCTACAGAAGATCAGCGTTTTGATAAAGCGGTACATCGTGGGCAGTCGTTTCGCATCGAAGAAAAATGAAGTTGGCAAGAAATGCTAATTCTGTCAAAAGTGATTCTAACTGATACTGGACAAACTGTTGCGAATTCCTGCGATTTGCCCGTATTGCAGCGAATCTGCCCACTAATTTTCTTGTCCCGTACAATCACGCCATTTACTGCGCAACAAACCACACAATAAACAAGATCAGGTACATCCATGTCCGAGATACCGTCCTACACCGCCGCCAACGCTTCCTGTCATACGCCGTATGCCGTGCGCCGCCGCCGTTTACTGGCGCAGCTTGCCGCCCTTGGTGATGGCGTGGCGATTTTGCCTACCGCTCCAGAAGTGATTCGTAATCGTGATGCGCATTTCCCTTATCGCTTTGACAGTGATTTCTTTTATCTGACGGGCTTTGCTGAACCGGAAGCCGTCTTAGTTTTGGTCGCTGATAGTCGTACTAAGACGCAACAAAGCATTCTGTTTTGCCGCGAAAAGCATGAAGAGCGCGAGATTTGGGATGGTTTCCGGTATGGCCCAGCAGCGGCGTGTGCTGATTTTGCATTTGATGCGGCTTACCCAATCGCTGAATTGGCGCAACGTTTGCCAGAGTTAATCGCTAATCACGATACCTTGTGGCATTCCCTTGGCTACAACAGCGAGTGGGATCAGCAGATCATTCTGGCCTTAACTACCGTGCGTAGCCAAGCCCGTGCGGGGAAAAAAGCTCCAAGCATGGTGCGTGATTTGCAATCACTGATTCATGCCATGCGTTTGCTCAAAGACACACACGAAATTGCCCTGATGCGTGAAGCAGCGCGGATTAGCAGCTTGGGGCATTTACGTGCGATGCAAACATGCCGCCCTGGCATGGGCGAATATGCCTTAGAAGCCGAATTAAGCTATGTCTTTCGCCAACACGGGGCAGAAGCCCATGCTTATACGCCGATTGTGGCGGGGGGAGCGAATGCGTGTACCTTGCATTACGTGGCAAACAATCAGCCCTTACCGCCCGATGGCTTGGTGTTGATTGATGCAGGGTGTGAATATCATGGCTATGCCGCAGACATTACACGCACCTTCCCCATCAATGGCAAATTCACGGCGGCACAAAAAGATTGCTATGAAATTGTCTTGGCGGCACAGCAAGCGGCGATTGCCGCAACGCGTCCGGGGCAAGCATTTATGGCTCCGCATGAGGCGGCGGTGAAGGTGTTGGCACAAGGGATGTTGGATTTGGGCTTGTTACACGGTTCGCTGGATGGCGTATTAGAAAGCGAAAGCTATAAGCGTTTTTACATGCACCGCACCGGACATTGGCTGGGCATGGATGTGCATGATGTGGGGGAATACAAACAAGGGGAAGCGTGGATGCCGTTACAACCCGGCATGGTGTTAACCATTGAACCCGGCCTGTACATCCGTCCCGCCGCCGACATTCCGCCGCACCTCGCGGGCATTGGCATTCGTATTGAAGATGATGCCCTTGTTACCACTGACGGCTGTGACATTTACACCACTGCCCCCAAAACCGTGACCGAGATTGAAGAGGTGATGCGCCATGATTGAAAGTGCGGAACAACACACTGACCTTGCGATTATCGGCAGTGGCCCGGTGGGTTTAACCTTGGCTCTCGCTTTATACGATAGCCCGTACCACCTGAGCCTGATCGACCGTCGTCCTGCCAATGCTTGGGAAAATGATCCCCGCGCCTTGGCCTTGTCCTATGGCGCACGGCAAGTATTGCAACAACTCGGTGCATGGCCAGAGGCCGAAGCCACGCCGATTCATAACATTCATATTTCACAACGGCAGGGCTTTGGGCGCAGCGAACTGGATCGCGACACCTACCAACTGCCCGCCCTCGGTTATGTTGTGCCTTATCCCGCCTTAATGCGGGCGTTAACGGCGGCCTTGGCGCGGAAAGAAGCCGCCGCAACGGCACAGACTCCGCGTCTGCACTATTGTTATGACTACCAAATTACGCAGCAAGATAATCAGGTCAATCAGGCCGATCAGATCACTGTGCATTTGCAAGCTAACAACGGGGGTAACGAGTTACGCCTGTTGGCAAAAATCGTGGTACATGCCGAAGGTACACCCTACGACGATCCGCAGGTCGACGTGAGTGACTATGGGCAATGGGCGGTCGTTACTGAGGTTGGCCTTGCTCCCTATGCCTTGCAACGACTTGGACAAGCCAACGTCCAAACCTCGCGGCAAATTCCGCATGGCTACCGCGCATGGGAACGTTTCACCCCCGATGGCCCCTTGGCCTTATTGCCCCTAAAAGACGGTTATTCCGTGGTGTTCACCCTACCGCCTGAAAAAGCCAAAGCGGTTTTGGCCTTAAACGATGTCGATTTTCTCGCGGCCTTACAACAGCAATTTGGCAGCCGTTTGCGCTTTACCCGCACCGCCGCCCGGCACGCTTTCCCCTTGGCCTTACGTTGGCGCAAGCAATTAACCAATAAGCAAAATGGGCGTGAAGTCTGGATTGGCAATACGGCACAAACGCTGCATCCGGTGTCAGGGCAAGGCTTTAACCTCGGTTTGCGTGACGCATGGGAACTCGCCGAAGCGGTGTGGAACAGCCCTAGCCCCGCTGATTTACCCAAGGCTTTGCAAACCTATGCCAAGGGGCGTTGCGTTGACCGCCAAGGCAGTGCCTTATTTACCGATAAAGTCGTGCGTTTGTTTTCTAACGATTCTCCCCTACTGCATCATGCCCGTGGCCTCGGCCTCTTCGCCCTCGACCTCATCCCGCCCGCCCGCCACCTCGTGGCTAAACGCATGATCTGGGGAGCGCGGGCATGGCCTTAATTGCGGGTAATTTTCAGACCAAATAAATAATCGGCTTGTTAGGTATATTTAATAGGGCAATTTGTTGCAAAGACCAAATCTAACGTAGCGATTTCGGATGCTCCTCCAGCGTCGTAGCTTCGGCGGCTGTTTGGCGTTTATGCCTTAATTTTTAGGCAGAAGGCTGTCTGGAGGAGTTATTGCCACAACAAAAACACATAAAATAACAAAAATAACTTTTATGTCAGAAATGGTTTTCGTGTATTCTTGTGCCACAGTGTAATTTTCAATAACTCCTTGTAAATTTATTCCTTTTTGTGGGCTAAGGAATAAAAAGCGAGATTTCACACATAATACAATTCAGCCCAATTTAGATTCTCTGAAAGTTAGCTGCTGTGAAACCCAATTCTTTTGCCTTTTGCTGCATTAGTCTGAGCTTTTCTCTGCTTACTTCATTTGGCTGGGCGCAGGTGAATGAAGACGCAAATGAGCGTTTTTTTGATGGAGCACGGCAATACACCGTCCAAGTGCGTGCCTCTGTTCCCCGCCCGTTTGAGCCTGATTCGCGGGGTACATATCGTGGGGCAGGCTTTGTGATTGATAGCAAACGCGGTTGGGTGTTGACCAATGCACATGTGGTGGCACGTTCACCCTCGCGGGTAGAAGTAGCGGCGTATGGGCAAGCCTATGTTCCCGCCAAGAAACTGTATGTTGATCCACACCTTGATCTCGCGGTGTTGGAGCTCCCTGCCGATGCCCCCCGCCCAACGACGCAAGCCCAGTTAGATTGCGGTGAGCTGCCCAAAACCGGCCACCCTGTTGGAGCCTTTGGGCATCCGTGGAATCTCAGCTTTACTGGAACGAAAGGCATTATTTCTGGAGTCACTGTGCTACAAGGCACAGAAATGCTGCAAACCGATGCGCCGATCAATGGCGGGAACTCTGGTGGCCCCTTGTTAAGTTTGCGTACTGGCAAAATTGTGGGCATTAACACCGCGCAAATTCGTGGCTCACAAAACACCAATTTTGCGGTTGGCATGAAATATGCCTGCCGTGTAGTCGAGCTGTTAAAGGCAAATAAAGATCCGTCGCCGCCAAATTTGCAAGTGGCGTGGTATCAAGATGTGGATAACGAAAAGACCCTGCGTATTGCTAAGTATTACGGCAATAAGGAAGGCATTGTTTTCCAAAATGGCGATACCGTCATTGGCCTCCCCGGGGCAAGTAAAGCGGTTGAAAACGAAACTCAGCTTTACCATGAACTACGAGGGTGGCAGGGGAATTTGCATTTACAAGTACGCCGTGATGGTCATCTCATAACCCTGAGTGGCAAAACACAACCCTATAGCGCGATTGTGCAAAGTCGCGGTTTAGTCGCGGGGGGCGTGTTGTTTGGCAAAAACCCATTGCGTGATGCTGAAGAAATTCATGCTTCCGGTTTGATGGTACATAGCGTCGAAATTGGCTCGGATGGCGAGGCGAAAGAGCTGCAACGGGGCGATTTCCTGCAATACGTCAACGGACGACCGGTGCGCACTTTAGAAGCCTTGTATGAACAATTGAAAGAAGCGAAAGGCTCAGTCAGTATCGCGATTAAACGCATGGGTAATAGTGATCGTGCTTTTGTCTATATTGAGCGTAAGTTGGATGTGCATAAGCTGGAATGGGTAGACGAATACAGCCTGCCACAGAGCGATGGTTCAACTGAAAACGTACTGCAAAATCAGAGTAAAAAATAAAGTTGTAATCTGGGTGGCTAGGCAGGCTAAACTTTAGGTTTTCTTTGTTTATTCCTGTTTGTCATGTCTAGCACACCTCCCAGCCAAGCGGCTGAAATCAGCCCAAATGCAAGCCAAAACACCAGCACCAATTTCCCCGAACTGCCCACGGCACGCATTGCTGCTGCCGGGAAATTAGGGCAACAAATTTGGTTAGATAACCTTAGCCGCAGTTTGGTCAGTGGCGGCGTTGATAGCCCACTGGCGCATTGGATTTTGGAACAAGGCATTTCTGGCCTGACCTCGAATCCAGCGATTTTCTTTAATGCCATTAAAAACGATGCCGCCTATCAAGATGATTTGGCGGCGTTGCGCCAAACCTTACCCGGCGATAGCCCCGAAGCGTTAGAGCGGCGGTTTGAAGCTTTGGTCTTGCCCGATATTCAAGCCGCTTGTGATTTGTTTTTGCCTGCTTACCAAGCCACCAAGGGCAAAATCGGCTATGTCAGTTTTGAAGTCGCGCCCCGTCTAGCCCATGATGCAGCGGGGACAGTGGCGGCGGCAAAACGTTTGTGGGCAGAAATTGACCGCCCCAATCTGATGATTAAAATCCCCGCAACGAAAGCCGGTTTAAGTGCAATCACTGACACCATTGCGGCTGGGATCAATGTTAACGTCACGCTGATCTTCTCGAAAAAACAACTGAAAGCGGTACAAACCGCGCACCGCGACGGTATTCAACGGCGGATCGGTGCGGGTTTCTCGGTAGACAATATCGCCTCGGTTGCCAGTGTGTTTATCAGCCGTACTGATACCGCCTTAGAAAAAGTTGAGCCGAGATTACCGAGCGGTCTGCAAGGGCAAATCGCCATTGCCTTGGCGAAAACCATGTATGTGGAATGGTTAGAAGACAATGTGGACAACGATGGGCCACGCCAGTTGTTGTTATGGGCTTCTACCGGGACAAAAAACCCGAAATATTCTGACACTTACTATGTGGATAATCTGATTGGCCCATTTACGGTGAACACCGTTCCCGATGCCACGCTGGCGGCCTTTATCGATCACGGCAAAGTTGAAGCCCCGCCCACCCTGTATCGGGCGCATCCGTGGGCGAATACTGCTTTGGAGTTCTTAGCAGGTTTAGGCGTTGATCTGGATGTGTTAGGCGAAGAATTACAAGAAACCGGCCTCAAGCAATTTGAAGAAGCTTTTGCCAAGTTACTTGATTTGGTCGCCTAATTTGGTCTGAATCGCCATAAGGCAAGCCCCTGATGCTATATCAGGGGCTTTTTTATTTGGTCTTGGTTTTTCTGTGTGCGCAATTGCCAGCGTATTGTTTAAACACTTTGTTACTTTTTTGCGCCTGTGTGATACCAATTTCTTACAAGAAAAGCCCACACTAAAGTCTCACTCACAGGGGAAAACATCATGAAAAACAATCGCTTAAACATGCATAAGCCAACAAAAATGGCAGTTTTGCAAAACCAAAACCCACGGATTTCCTTGAAAAATATGGTGATTTTGCCATTAATCCATGTTTTCTTAGTATTTGGATTAAATGCAAATTCCTACGCGATTCAAGAAAAAGTGTCAATGTCTAATGTTTTAGCAAATATGTCTGAAACTGCTAATCCAAAAGAGTTGGGCGCACAAAAGATAGAAGTTGCATTTAACCAAGAAGATCGGCAGCAATTGCGTGACGAAATGCGTCAACAGTGGGGGGCGAATGGGGATGCCGCCAACCAAAAAGCGTGGAAACAAATGGGAACGGAGGATCGTGAGCGGATGCGTCGTGACATGATCCAAACAGCACCTGTTGATGTGCAACAGACTGCTAACCAAGTTCGCCGCTAATTCACGTTTTACCCACTGTTTTCCCTTGATTAGCCCGTGTGTTCACGGGCTATTTTTTTGCCCAAATTTGCCGCGTCTGGGGGCGTGCAGATGAGTTTGTGTCACAAACGAGCAGGCTGGCAGCGAAAAAATAACAATTTGCCGCCCGAAATAACAATTTATGGTGGGCGAAATGGCAAAGGAACACGCCAATATTTCCGGCTAATTCCGCAAAAACTGGACGTAAGCGGGTGAGAGTGGCGTTTTGCACCTTGGCGAATTGTTAAAAAGTATTAGGGCAACACTTGGTTGCCCTAATCTATTTCCTACGGTGCAAGTAACGCTTGCCTAAGTTGCTACTGTTGCTACTGAGTTAGCCAATTGCGGCTGGGGGAATTGCGGTCTGCGCGGGTTTCTTGCATCAGTTGCCGCATTTGGGGTTCTAAGGCCGCTAAGGAGTCGATGCGTTTTTCAGGGGATGGATGGGTAGATAAGAAATCGCTATTGCCTTGGTTTCCTGTGGCTGCCATCATCTTTTTCCACAAGCTGACGGCAGCGCGTGGGTCGTAGCCAGCACGGGCGGCGAATTCAATGCCCATGCGGTCGGCTTCCGTTTCGGCGGTACGGCTATTCGGTAAGGAAACCGCAGCTAAGGCAGCCATGCCTCCCGCCCCCAGAATCGCGTTACGTTGTCCGTCATTCTTACCCAGCAGCACCGCCGCGAGTGTTACGCCAACGCCTGTTGCCATCGACATCGACATTTTTTCGGCGGAGTGGTTGGCAATGGCGTGGGCGATTTCATGCCCAATCACTTGCGCCAGTTCATCATCGGTGGGTTTTACTTGATTCAATAGCCCGGTATAAACTGCCATTTTGCCGCCAGCCATACAGAAGGCATTCACGGTTTTCGGGTCATCAATAACGCGCATCGACCATTTCCAGCCTTGGGTATCTGGGCGATATTTCACCGCTTGTGTAATCAGGCGATTGGTAATGTATTCCACCCGTTGTGTGATGGCGGGATCACGGCTTAATTTGCCTTCTTTACTTAATGAGCCAACCATTTCGTTATAGGCGGTGAGCGATTCAGTAATCGCAGTTTGCTCAGAGACCAACATTAATTGCTTACGCCCAGTCATGCTATTGGTCGCACATGCCGCTAATACGGCAGAGGTACAGGCTAACAACACAAATCGGGTCATTTTTTTCATCGTTTTCATCGGGCAACCTAGCTGAAAGTAAGAAAGTTAGAAATTATGCCCGTAGTTTTAAGCCAGCGATGCCCAGCATAATCAAAACAATGCACAACAAACGCACAGGGTCTTGCGATTCATCAAACAAATAAATTCCTAACGCCGTTGTGCCTACCACGCCAATCCCTGTCCACACGGCATAGGCCGTGCCGAGTGGCAAGGTTTTTAAGGTGTAGCCTAACAGCACCACACTCGCCACCATCGCCAACACCGTCCCGACGCTCGGCCAGAAACGGGTGAAATGCTCGGTATATTTCAAGCCCACCGCCCACAACACCTCACAAACCCCCGCCAAAATCAACACCAACCACGCCCAATTTGTTTGCATTATTTTCCCTTATTCTTTTAAAAATTAAGCTCGCTTAAATCCCATGCCTTGAATAAAGCGAAAGCCTTCCTCGTCGTTATAGCGACGCAAATTTACCGTTAAACCTTCTTCCTCGCTAATGCCAGCGGTACGGCAGGCTTCGCGTAGGGGGTATTCGCTTAAAATGCTTCCGCAAGTAATAAAAACAATGGACATTTTTTTGGACATTTTTTTCTTCAAATTTTCATAACACACTGATATAAGACTATTTTTTAGCCTATTTTTCTCGGACATTTTTTTAGACAAAATTATGGAAAAAATCCAATTAGCTTGTTTGGAAAATTACGAACGCAAAATAGAAACCGCTCGTTCTGGGCATTTTGTGTTTCAGCTTGGGGTAAATCTACAGGAATTACTGTTACCCATGCAGCGGTTACAGGATGCGCACCAACGCTTTGCCTCTTCGCCCTTGGCAGAAGTGGCTAACCAACTCGAAAAAGAGGTGGTAGTAAGTAGCATCTTCGGCACAAATACCATTGAGGGCGGGCAACTTACCGAAGAAGAAACAGAGGCATTGATTGAGCTGAACCCGGCGCAAATCCAAGAAATTGAACAACGTCGAGTGATTAACTTGAAAGCCGCCTACATCAAGGCGCAAATGGAAGCAAAAGCCCCTAATTGGCAACTTTCCATCGACTTTATGCAACAAATTCATGCCCTGATTACTCAAGACATTCCCCATCCAGACAATCGCCCCGGCGTGTTACGCGATACTCCGAAGGGGCGCATGACGTATGTCGGTGCAGAAAGTCACGGTGGGCGATACAAGCCGCCGCAATATGGTGGGGATGTGGCACGGCTATTACATGAATTGGTGGATTGGCATCACACACTAGAGGCGCACGGTGTTAGCCCGCTGATTCGCGCCCCGTTGGTGCATTATTACTATGAGCTAATTCATCCTTTCTGGGATGGTAACGGGCGTGTTGGGCGAGTCATTGAGGTCAGCATTTTATTAGCGGCAGGGTATCGTTATGCCCCTTTTGCCTTAGCCCGTTTTTACTTGGATAACATCCATGTCTATTTCACGCTGTTTAACCAGTGCCGCAAAGCGGCTGGTAAGCACCAAGCCTACCCCAATACGCCCTTTGTGCTGTTTCACCAAGAAGGCATGTTAGCAACGGTGAATCACCTGCATGACAGGGTAAATCGTTTTGTGAGTGTGTTGTTATTTGAGCGGCGGATTCGTCAATTATTGGATAACAAAACCATCAATGCCCGACAGCACACCATCTTGGCGCAAATCATGGGGAGAAAAATTACCGTAAGCGAAATTCGCACCGCACCTTGGTATCAAGGGTTGTATTTGAAGCTTAGCGAAAAAACCAAATCCCGTGATCTAAAGCAACTGGTGGAGATGGGGTTGTTGGGAGACTAGGAGAAACCAAAGACAGAAACCACGGCAAATGTTCCAACTTTAGATACACAACAGGTACATGGCTAAAAAAGCAAAAAGGCCACGTCCGAAAACGCGGCCTAAGTGCTTGATTAAAATGGTGGGCCTCCTGTGAGTCGAACACAGCACCAACGGATTATGAGTCCGCTGCTCTAACCAGGCATGAGCTAGAGGCCCTTGAAACTTGTTTTATGCTCGTTAGCTGTTATTGCTATCGAGGAAGCTGCGGAGTTTATCAGAACGGGACGGATGGCGCAGCTTGCGCAGTGCCTTGGCTTCGATCTGACGAATCCGCTCGCGGGTGACATCGAATTGCTTACCGACTTCTTCCAAGGTGTGATCGGTATTCATTTCGATCCCGAAACGCATCCGTAATACCTTGGCTTCACGCGGAGTTAAGGTATCAAGGATTTCCTTGGTAATGTCACGCAGGCTGGAATACATTGCGGCATCAGCAGGGGCGAGCGTGGCGGTGTCTTCGATGAAGTCGCCAAGGTGTGAATCGTCATCGTCACCAATCGGCGTTTCCATCGAGATTGGCTCTTTGGAAATCTTCATGATCTTACGAATCTTATCCTCGGGCATTTCCATTTTGTCTGCCAAGGTCGCGGGATCAGGTTCGTTCCCAGTTTCTTGCAGAATTTGGCGGCTGATACGATTCATCTTGTTGATGGTTTCGATCATATGCACGGGAATACGAATGGTGCGTGCTTGGTCAGCAATCGAACGCGTAATCGCTTGGCGAATCCACCAAGTGGCATAGGTCGAGAATTTGTAGCCACGACGGTATTCAAACTTATCCACCGCCTTCATCAAGCCGATGTTACCTTCTTGAATCAAATCAAGGAATTGCAAACCACGGTTGGTATATTTCTTGGCAATCGAAATCACCAAACGCAAGTTGGCTTCGGTCATTTCGCGCTTGGCGCGACGGGCTTTGGCTTCGCCGGTCGACATCTGCTTGTTGATTTCTTTCAAATCTTTCAAGGGAATGCCAATGCGATTTTGCAGGTTAATCAGCTTTTGCTGTTCTTCCTTAATCGCGGGGGCGTTGCGGCTTAAGATGCCAGCATAGGTTTTTGCGGCGTTATCAATTTCGGCATCCACCCACGCCAAATTGGTTTCATTACCGGGGAAGCTCTTGATGAAGTGCGGGCGTGGCATGGCGACTTTATCCACACAAATCCGCTGAATCTTGCGTTCACAACCGCGTGCGCCATCGACCATGCTACGCACTGAATCACAGAGGCGTTCAATGGTGCGTGAGGTAAAGCGGATATGGGTTAATTGCTCAGTAATTTGGGTTTGTAATGCAACGTACTCAGGGTCAAGATGGCCTTTGGCGCGTAACACAACTTGGATTTCGTCATACAAGCGGCGAATTTCGGTAAAACGTACCATCGCATCCGCTTTCAGTTCAGCTAACGAGGCAGACATTGCACCGCCGCCATCTGCGTCGGCTTCTTCCTCTTCTGCCTCGTCTTCATCCTCTTCTTCGTCCAAGGCATCGGCAGGCACTTCTTCCGCTGCGGCTTCTTCGACGGCATTCGGGTCGACGAGGCCGTCAACCACATCATCAATGCGTAATTCTTCGGTTTCGACCTTTGCCACCAAATCAAGGATTTCACCAATCGTGGTTGGGCAGGCGGAAATGGCTTGGATCATGTGCTTCAAGCCATCTTCAATCCGTTTGGCGATTTCGATTTCGCCTTCGCGGGTCAACAGTTCTACTGTCCCCATTTCGCGCATATACATCCGCACGGGGTCGGTGGTGCGCCCAAATTCGGAGTCAACCGAAGACAGTGCTTGTTCGGCTTCTTCTTCGGCTTCTTCATCATCGGCGACTGGAGCCGCATTGTCCGACATGAGCAGGGTTTCGGCATCAGGTGCTTCGTCATAGACCTGAATCCCCATGTCGTTAAAGGTGGTAATGATGCTTTCGATTTGTTCCGCATCGACCACATCATCTGGCAGGTGGTCATTGATTTCGGCGTAAGTCAGATAGCCGCGCTCTTTACCCAGCTTAATCAGATTTTTGAGACGAACACGACGCGCTTCTGCGTCAACCGGTGCTTCGTCAGGCGTGCCTTCGAGCAGGGCGCGCTCAGCCTTTTCCTTTGCTTTAGCGGCGCGAACCTTCTGAATTTCCTTCGCGCTTTCCTTTGCCTTGTCCTTAGCCATGACCACTTCCAATGAAATTAGGAAAACCCGAAATTATACTATAACAACCCGATTTTTTACGGACGAGTCAAAAGTTGTAGGTAACGTTGTTTTTCTTCGGCACTTAACCCAGCTACGCCAAATTGTTTGGCTTTGGCTTGTAATTCATCCAAACTGCTCCGCCGTTGCCCATCGGCTAATTTCGCAATTGCCGCCGCAAACTCCATCTCAATTTCTTCCTCATCCATCGTAAATTCAAGGGCTTCTGCCGCTAGCGTTTCGATCAACGCCTCTTCACCTTGCCCGCGCAAACGTTCACATAAAGCGGGATAGCTGCTTGGCAAATTATGTGGTAAACACAAGGTGGCTAAACGTTGCAAGGCCGTGCCTTCAGCATCCGCTGCTAAGGCAGCGACGGGAATTTGTGCCAAGAGGCTCAGGCGTTGTAGCACCAAGCGCAACAAGGTGCGATTTAACGACGGAGCGCGGCGTGGGCTACGTGCAGGCGGGGTAAATTTGCTATTACTGGAGCGTAACTGGCATAAACGCTCGACTTCTTGTTGGCTAAAACCACTGGCTTCCGCCAGTCGTTTCACCAGTTGTAAGCGCAGCAAGGGCGCGTTGAGTTTGTGTAATAAGGGCTTGGCCTCATGCACAATTTGCGCTTTGCCTTCGGCCTGCGTCAGGTCACAACGTTGCCCTAATTCGCGTAGGAGGAAATCCGATAAGGGGGCGGCGTTATGCAGCAGTTGTAAAAATCCTGCTGCCCCTTCACGGCGGACATAGCTATCGGGGTCATCACTTTCGGGCAAAAAGGCAAAGGCCAAGCGTTTATTGTCGCTCAAAGCTTCTAAGGCGTTTTCTAAGGCACGCCATGCGGCTTTACGCCCGGCATTATCGCCATCAAAACAAAAGACCAGTTTATCGACTTGGCGTAATAGCTTTTGTACATGTGTTGTGGTGGTGGCTGTGCCAAGTGTGGCGACAGCATGACCGACCCCATGTTGTGCCAAGGCCACTACGTCCATATAACCTTCCACCACAATCACCGTGTTATGTTCGCGTAAGGCTGCACGGGCTTGTGGTAGACCAAATACTTCACGCCCCTTCTCAAACAAGGGAGTTTCTGGGGAATTTAGGTACTTTGGTTCGCCTAGACCAATGACTCGCCCACCAAAGGCAATGACTTCGCCCTTGGGGTTAATGATCGGAAACATCACCCGTTCACGGAAGCGGTCATAACGGCGGCCTTGTTCGTTACGAATGACGAGACCAGCAGTTTCTAAATCGTTGTTGTCGTAATCAGGAAAAATTGCCGCAAGGTTTTGCCACGCATTTGGGGCATAACCAATGCCAAACTTAGCGGCAATTTCCCCGGTGAGGCCGCGTTGTTTGAGGTAGGCAATTGCCTCAGGTGATTGTTTGAGTTGCTCGCGGTAATACTTAGCCGCCCGCGCCATGATCTCTAACAAGCGGGGTGCAAGGCCGATTTGTTGGGGCGGTGTATTGCCCCGCGTTTCCGGCACACTTAGCCCAACCCGTTTGGCTAAATCATGGATGGCATCAATAAAACCCAAGCCCTGATATTCCATTAAAAAGCTAATCGCCGTGCCATGTGCGCCACAGCCAAAGCAGTGATAAAACTGCTTGTTGGGTGACACGGTAAAGGAAGGGCTTTTTTCGTTATGGAAGGGGCAACAGGCCGCATAGTTTGCCCCGGCTTTTTTCAGTGGGACATAGGCATCAATCAGGTCGACAATGTCGACCCTTGCCAGTAAATCCTGAATAAACGCTTCTGGAATCATGGGGCAAACGCGGCGGAAGTTAGCTTAGCTGGCTTATAACTGGCTTTTCAAAATCGCAGAAACTTCGCCCATATCGGCTTTGCCTGCGAGTTCTGCTTTGAGCTGCCCCATGGCTTTACCCATGACGGCAGGGCCAGTTAAGCCAGCGGCTTTAATTTCGCCAACCACACGGCTGATTACGGAGGTAATTTCTTCGGTGCTTAAACGTGCGGGCAAATAGGCCGTTAACACCTCAATTTCAAAGCGTTCGGCGGCAGCTAAATCTTCGCGTTGTGCCGCTTCGTATTGGCTGACGCTGTCTTTGCGTTGTTTCACCAGCTTTTCAACCACACTGACCACAGCGGCATCGTCTAAGGTGACGCGCTCATCAACTTCTTTTTGCTTGATTGCCGCCAGTAGTAAACGAATCGCGCTTAACTTTGCCGCTTCTTTAGCGCGCATTGCGTTTTTCATGTCGTTGTTAATTTGTTCTCTTAAATTGGTGCTCATCATCGTACTCACATCGTTAATTTTTTAGAGGGGATAAAACGCAACAGCGAACGAAACCGCAAACAAAAAAGCCACCGGCTTTGCAGCGGGTGGCTTTGTTCCAGCAGTTTGCCCAGATTAGTACATCTTGGGGGGCAAGGTCTGGCTGCGCAGACGCTTGTGCAAACGCTTAACCGCCGCTGCGAGCTTACGCTTACGCTCGGTGGTGGGCTTTTCGTAGAACTCACGGGCACGCAGTTCGGTCAACAGACCAGTTTTTTCAACAGAACGCTTGAAGCGGCGGATGGCAACTTCAAACGGCTCGTTTTCCTTAACGCGAATGCTAGGCATTGAATCACTTCCTGAATCAGAGAGTCAGCAGCAGGGACAAAAACTACAATCCAAGCTGTGGGTTGGCTAAATACAACTAATTACGAAACAGTCAAAACTCTTGCTTGACGCTCGACCGTAACAGTCATTCAGCCAAGCGACAAAATTTAGCCCTCTATTATAACCAGATGATTTCGAGAACACCAAGTGACTTACATGGTTGGATTGGTCATAGTCAGGTAAAATCGCGCCCCATGCTAGTACTTGGTATTGAATCTTCTTGTGACGAAACCGGCATTGCCCTTTACGACAGTGAAATGGGCTTGCTGGCGCATCGTCTGCATTCGCAAATTGCAATGCACGCCGAATATGGCGGTGTCGTGCCAGAATTGGCTTCACGCGACCATATCCGCCGCCTCATTCCTTTATTACGGCAAACCCTTGCCGCCACAGGGCGCAGCTTGTTGGATGTGGATGCGATTGCCTACACCCAAGGCCCTGGCTTATCCGGTGCGTTATTGGTTGGCTCATCCTTTGCCGAAGCCCTTGGTTTAGCCTTAGGCAAGCCAATGTTGCCGGTGCATCATTTAGAGGGACATTTGCTCTCGCCCTTGCTTTCTGCGAAACCGCCAACTTTTCCCTTTGTCGCCCTGTTGGTTTCAGGTGGGCATACGCAGTTAATGGAAGTTACCGGGGTGGGCGAATATCGTTTGCTCGGCGAAACCTTAGACGATGCCGCCGGGGAAGCCTTTGATAAAACGGCAAAATTGCTTGGTCTGCCCTATCCGGGCGGAGCATTGCTTTCGCGTTTAGCCGAAAGCGGCGAACCGGGCGTATATACCTTCCCGCGCCCGATGTTGCATCAAGGTTTAGATTTCAGCTTTTCTGGGCTAAAAACTGCCGTGTTAACGCAAGTGCGGCAGTTAAACCAAGCCAATGCCGAGTTAAATGTGGGCTTAGAGGCGGGGTTGAGCGAGCAAGACAAAGCCAATTTAGCCCATAGTTTTCAAGAAGCGATTGTGGAGGTTTTAGTGCACAAATCGCTACGCGCCTTGAAAGCCACGGGCTTAAAACGCTTAGTGGTTGCAGGCGGCGTTGGCGCGAATCGGCAATTACGCGATGCCTTAAACACCATCGCCGCACGGCGGCGGTTTGCGGTTTTTTACCCAGAATTAGAATACTGCACGGATAACGGCGCGATGATCGCCCTTGCTGGATCATTGCGTTTGCAACACGGAGCCACCGCCCGTCCAGCCGGTAGCTTCGCCGTGCGCCCCCGTTGGCCGTTAGCTGAGTTAATGCAAGATTAGTCGTTTAGTCGTTGTTTCGTCGTTGTATAAAATAAAAGACCAAATTAAAAATAAGCCAATAAACCAAGTTAAATATGGCTTATTGGCTTATAGACTAAAAGTGGTTTAACTTTTCTTTTTGCTGCCGATTTTGCTTTCTTGCCCAGCGAGCAAGCGTTGGATATTGCCCCAATGTTTGCCAATGAGGGCAAGGCTTAACAAGCCAACGACTAACAACAAATCACCATGATTGCCTTCTAAAAATCCGGCGTACATTGGTGCAGCAGCGGCAGCCAGAATCGCAGCGAGGGAAGAGTAGCGCGACAGATAAGCTACGGCGATCCAAGTGCCTAGTACCAATAGACCAAGTACAGGATTGAGGCCAAGTAGTACGCCTGCGGCGGTTGCTACGCCCTTTCCGCCCTTAAAGACCAAAAAAATTGGGAATAAATGTCCAACAAAGGCGGCAAGGCCAACCCAAGCAATCAGGTTATCGCTGAGGCCATAACGCTGCGCTACAAACACCGCAACCCAGCCTTTTAAGGCATCACCAAGCAGGGTAAACAAGGCCGCTTTTTTGTTACCACTGCGTAAAACGTTAGTTGCACCGGGATTGCCTGAACCGTAGTGACGGGGGTCAGCCAGACCATAAAACCGTGAAACAACGACAGCAAAAGGGACAGAGCCAAGTAAATAGGCTAGAACGAGGGCGATAAGGATTTCCATAGTTGGACAAAGTAAGCCAAGTAAAATGGCGGACAATTTTACACGGCATCCCCTTTTTACTACGGATTTAAGATAGGTTTTATGGACACCATTTTTATTAAAGACCTGAAAGTTGAAACGTGGATTGGCATTTATCCACGCGAAAAAGCCATGCCGCAATCGGTATTGATGTCATTGGAAATTGGTACATCCACTGTCTCAGCGGGCAATAGCGACAATTTAGGCGACACCATTGATTACGCAGAAGTCGTGGCGAAAATTCGCGCTGATGCCGCCGCCCAGCATTTCAACCTATTGGAACGCCTCGCTGAACATATTGCTAATTTGGTGCTCTATGAATTTGGTGCGCAATGGGTGCGTTTATCGATTGCCAAGTTGGGCATGATGCCGGGGGTGGGGCAAGTTGGTGTCTGTATTGAACGTTTTTCCCACCAGCTACAGGTTAATAAATAATAGGAAATGTATCATTATGTAAATAATGATAAATCTGGCAAAAACAAAACAATTTCCTATTATTTAAATACTATGTTTCGTATGATTGTGCTGCTGTGTAGCAACTTGCCTGTTGCAGTGATTTTGTGACAGCTATCCTAGATTTTGAGCAATGAGATAAAAGATGAAGAGTCGTTTTAATCGGATATATAAAAGTGCTATGTGTTGTCTCCGAATAGCAAAGAATATTTTTCTATTTTTATTATTGCCTAGTTGTGCATATGCTCAAACAATAGTTGCACCTAACCTCATGGTTATCTTTGCTAATGGTTATTCCATGAACTATTTCTTAGATAATCCAACCAAGAAAGATGTCCCTGGGGATACGATTGATACAAAAAAACATGACCATTTCAATGACTTAGGGGACATTGACTATTACGGAACTATTTATCCTAAATGGGGAACGATGTGGTCTGAGAAGTATTACGGCGAGTACAAAAAAAGCAAGATGTATATCGCCAAGCAAGCACTAGGTACGGTTTTGAGTACGTCTGTTTCAGATAAAATTAATTTCGGCTTTGCGACGTTTCGCCAGACTTTTGGTATGGAGGCGGCCAGCGTCACTCTGACACAACGCAATGCTTATCTTGTGCCTGTGCCTAAAGACCGCACTATCTATGACAAAACAACCGCAGAGAAACAAGCTTATGGTTATGACGCAAATAATTTTAGTTACACAGATTGGCCATATATTAGGATTGGCTATGGTGGGCGTACAGCACAACTTGGTCAAGGGGGGGCTGGACTATAACAAACAAGTCATTGATGACACTTCGGCGAGCTATACCACTGGTGGCTTGATTAGTGTTTTTAAATATAACCCTACAGCATCCGATCAATCTTATTCTCATAGTTTGTATGGCTCTTCTTCTGTTTGGAATGACCTTGGTGCAACAGGAAATATCAATCCGCCATCACCAACTAATCCAACAGTGACATGGAAACTCTGTAGAACTGAATTTCTTTCCTCTAGCAGCAACAATTTCCAGGCACTCTATTTAGCCGATAAAGACATGCCTTTTACATACAAAAACATGTATTCTGTTATGTTTATTGCATGGGGAAGCTCATTTGGGACAGATGGCTATATTGGTGGCAATGCGTTTACAACATGCCCAGCCCAAAATAATGCTGTATTAGAGGCTGGGCAGCGACGTTTGCGTATTGCAAATACCTATCGTTACAAAGGCGACCCTGCACCAAGAGTCTATTTTTCGGGGATTGCCAATTATGAGTACACGAGTGGTACAGGGATGCGAGGCGTACTCACCGGCTGGTCAGGGGAAACCACATATACCGAAACTGATAGTGTAAATCGTACAGGTACGATGACAGCGAAGTACCCATCTGGCTCAGCCAGCCCATATCGTACCAATGCAGATGGACTGAAGAATGATCGGGCTTGGCTAGTAACTTCAACAACAACCAAAAATGCCACGCAACAAACTAATGCCAATCATATGGGTGTGTTCCTTGATTTGCCCCAACCCAACCTAGGCTACCAAGACCAGCGCGGATTGATCAAAGATTTCATGCGTATAGAGCAAATGAATGATTCTGGTTTGGAATATAACCCTAGCAATCAGAGCATTGCTAACGCAAAAGGGATTGCAGCCAGTACCTATGCTTGGGCATCTGATCAAAGTCCAATTTATGATTCTTTGCATGGAGCATTGGCCTATTACAAAGCATACAAGGCGGTTGATACGTTTGATAGTTGTCGTTCCAATAACGTATTACTGCTTTTTGATGGTAAGGAAGATGCACACTGGATACTGGTAAATGGGCAACGGGTTTTTGTTAAACCGTCGGTGATGGCGGCGAAATTATTAGAGATCGGCGTGAAAACCTACGTTGTTTACCTTAGCTCTACTACTGGGGACATTGCTGATGCCAATGCGATTGCCTTAGCTGGGGGAACGACTAAAGCCTACGCAGCTACTGATGCAACAACCTTGTTATCCGCCCTTGGGAGTGTGTTCTCTGGCCTTTCTGGTGAGGTGTTTACCGCCAGCCCCGCCTTACCTAAAACCTTGTCGGATACGGGTAGCTACGCCTATATTGCCTCACAGGAAAGTAATCCAACGGCAGGACACATGAGTGCCTACCAAGTGAATGCAAAGGGTGTTGTTGCCAGTGCGGCAAGTTGGGATGCTGCCGCATTGATGACCAATCCCAAGCGACAAAACGCACTATTGTCAAACAAGGCGGATGGAACGATGTTGGCATTTAACAGCCTTGATGATGCGGCTTTCAGTGCTTCTGGATCACCAGATGTTGCCACAATTAAAGCGTTCACACTTGACCCTTCCTACAACTCAGGTGCATATCTGGCTGGGCGGAAGTCTGGGAGCTTTTTAGGGGCATTTAGTGATCAGAGTATTGCCCCTTTTATGCTGTTGCCAACATCAAACAGCCCCTCCTATTTAACTGATGCAAATTACGCCACATTTTTGCAAAACAACAAGTCGCGTACCAAACAAGTTCTGTTTCAGAATGACGATGGTTTCCTGTATTCAGTCAATGCCAGCAGTGGTGATTTGCTCTGGGGGTGGTTGCCTCGTCCTCTAGCTGCTAGCCTAAAGAACTACACAACCTTCTGGAGTTCTGGCGCAATGCGCGGAGGCTCAGTGATTGTTGATGCCCCTGTAGGGAGTGGTTACGCTAGCTATGTGCTGGGTACAGCAAAAAGTGGAGAAATCCATTATGCCTTGCGTTTAGATAGCACAGGCACTCCGGCTAAAGTTTCATGGATCAACCAAGTCAGCGGCATGACTTCGCCAACCGCACAAAGTCCGGTGGCTACCTACCTGTCCTCTGCACCCTACTACAAAACCTATGCCAATTACCTTGGAGTAAGTGGCACGAGCACCACCTTATATACCCAAGAAGTTGGTGATGGCACGACGGTCACCAGTGGCGCATTGGGACTGTCGCAACCTGCCACCAGTGAATTAGCCGTGAATCAAGGCACAGGTGTTGCCAAACTCTACTTGGGCGATAAGGGGGGCGGCGTGTGGTTACTTGATGCCAGCACCTCAGCCGCCACAGCGGCGAGTAGCCTGACCAAGGCGGGGACACACTACAACAATCAACCTGTGCGCTATGTTGGTGCGTATACATGGAGTGGCAAGGATTATGTGTGGTCAACCAGTGACAGTGGTATCACGGTGTATGTGAAAGATACTACTAGTTCAACATGGAAAAATCTTTGGGAGTCCCATGCTGGTGGTGCTGGGAAATGGGATGTTGAGACCTATACCGCTGACTCAACGGGAGCGAATGCGTCAGCAACAGGGATACAAAGTATTCCGAGTGGTTACAAAATTTCTGCCAGCCCCATTGTGGAAAAAGGCGCATTGATTGTGCCAATTACTCAAGCATCCACAACTGCCGCTGCGTCTTGTTCTGCTGGCGAAGGCTATTACTACTTCTTCCGCCTTGCGGATGGTTTTTTCCCTAAAGGCATTTTTTCCTTAGTTAAAAGCGATGGCACAACCACACCATTAGTTGACAACCTCTATATTGGCAAAGGAAAACCGAAAAAGCCAACACCTGCTTTTGGTTCTGGAGGGAAATTCATTTTTGGGATTTCAGAACAAACAGGAAGCTCTGGTGGGAAAATGCCCGCTGTCAAAGTGGAAGGCTCTACTGGTGGTATTGTTTCTTGGCGAGAAGTAATTTCCCGATAAAAAGAACCTAAAATGTCAAAAATGTGAATAGATTGCTATTGTTCGCATAGCTCTTTTCGTATGATCCCCATTACACAATGAAAGAATATGTTGATATGTTGAACTCTTGCCACCAAGAACATCGATTATTCCCTAGTAAGAACCGTGGTTTTACTCTTGTAGAGTTAATGGTCACGCTAGCTGTATTAGCGATTTTAGTTAAGTTGGCTTTGCCAAATTACAGCAATTTCGTTGCTAAGAGTCGCCGTACTGAAGCCACAACCCAACTTTTACAGATAGGTGTATTACAAGAACAGTTTTTCCGAGATTTCCGAGGCTATGCTGCAGGTAGTAGTGCTACTGGCAGTGCGCCAACTTCTCCGAATTACTTGGATGGAAAAATCGCTTGGGCTGCCCCAACGAATGCTTATTTTGATTACACCATTGCCCTAGATACGGCAGGAACAACGAATGACATTAAACGGATGAATTTTGTTGCGACGGCAGATGGTAAATCCGGTACGACAGTCGATAAATATACCTATGCTATTAACAGTGTTGGTATTCGGTGCTTACGTGAAGATAGTGTTGCGGTTGGTTTAACAGCGACTGCTACGGCTTGCCCTAGTGGTTCAACTGTGTGGTGAACATGATGTACCCGAGACAAGCGATGTATCGAAGCCAAGGTTTTACCCTTGTTGAGCTAGGGATTACCTTGGCTGTTGTTGGCATTTTGCTTTCAATGGCGGTACCCGCTTATGTGCGTACCGTTGCTGAAAACCGTGCTTTTGCCTTTGTTGAAGCCTTGAAAGTGGATGTGCAATGGGCACGGACACAAGCGATGGCACATAACACCTACACAACAATTAATTTTACAGACAACAATTGTTCTACTTGGACTGTGTCAGTTAATGGCAATGTTCTTGAGGGGCGCGGTATGAGCAATGCCGAGTTGGCAAAGAATTATCCGGGAGTTAGTTGTTCGTTTACTGGCTCAACTCCTACCTTTAATGGTGAGGGAATGTGGGTCGCTAAGTCGATGGGGACTAATCTTAATGTACTTACCCAGGTTTGTTTGCAGTCTGGTGCGAGCCGCTGTGCGCCAAGTCCCTCGTTTGGTTTTTCCGGGTTCTCTAGTGGAGCCAATGACTTTGTTGTCACCATCGCTGCAACTGGTACAGATCGAAAATGGCAGATGGGTGTAGGTGGTGCTGGTGATTTACGTCTGGTGGCACAATGAACGAATTATTTGCCCCAACCAAATGGAAGACACGCGAAGAGGGTATATCCCTAGTTAGTGTGTTGATCGCCATTATTGTGTTTGCCTTTGGCTCGTTAGCGTTAGTGAATGCCTACGTCAAAAGCAGAGCCGTGGTCACAGATAACAAATATTATTTAACGGCAAGTAATTTGGCTGAGTCATTACGTGGAACGTTGATCTTCTCTACCACATCACTTGCTGCTGCTAATGGTTTTAGTACCGACGGTAGTTCAGGTGATACCCAACTAGTGGCATGGGGAAATCGGGTAAAAAATGAATTGCCGTCAGGAAGTGCAACTGTCAAAACGGTTGATCCGGTCACAAGCAGTGATAAAACTTGCACAACAGCACCTTGCACAGTACAGGTAACTATTTCGTGGCAAAAAGACCTCAAACATACAAAAACTTACCTTTTACAGATAGGGTTTTAGCACATGTCTAATTTGCCTAATTCCCGACTAAATTCTCGATTCGCATCAGTGCGTGGTTTTGGCCTAGTTGAGCTGATGGTGGCAATTGTTGTCACACTCATCCTTGGTGTTGCTGTGGCTGCTTTGTTTTCTTATTTAACAGGTCAAGCGACAAGACAACGAGATGATATAGAAGTGATTCGAGCCTCTCGTGC
>CAZOBT010000001.1:35756-42683 GCA_964578025.1 uncultured Rhodocyclaceae bacterium
TATATCTCTGGATCGTCAGCAACGGATAATGTGGCGCAAAATGTGATGGCAACAGCTTTTACCTTTCTGTTAAAAGATGGAACGCTTTCAACAACACTGCCTGCTGATCTGACAACCCTACGTGGTATTAAAGTTGGGATGCTCACCCGCTCACCATTCCCTGACCCAAAATACACCTCTCCTAGTACAGTGACTTGGTTAGGTGGAACCTATACCATCCCAAGTGACGCACTAAATTACCGTTATGAAGCACAAGAAAAAGAAGTCACCCTAATAAACTTAAGCTTCAGTAGCTGATAACTGTTATATGCAAATATCTAAAATCTACCCAAACAAGCAACATGGTGATGCTTTGCTTGCTGTTGTTGTTGTGTTGTTACTTGTTACCATGGGGTTTTTCGCCCTTACTAAGATTACCAGAGGCGATTTATTCGCTTCTAGTGCATTAGGGGCGCATGAGCATGGGCGGCAAATCTCAGAGGTTGCATTACAACGTACATTGTTAGACATTGCGGCGGTAAGTGATGGCGTGCCTTTGGAGGCTTTGGATGCAACAACTGCTCCATGGTTTAGAAGCCCAACAACAACCGCAGGTTTAATCTTCAGTTGGGACACCTGTGCAGGTAATGCGAATGCTGAGATTCGTTGTGAAAAAATCACGCAAGAAAATTACAACATTTATCGTTATGTGACTCCCCTAGGGGCACCAGATTCTGGTTCTAGCAATCCTTGTTCACCTGGTAGCCGTTCGTACTACACGATTCGCATTCATGCAGTCGAAAAGACAGGTGGTGCTACTACAGATACAGAAGGAGTTTATTGGAAATGCTCTTAATACGTGAAAGTATGCTTGTTTAATTGCAATACGCGATACACAGACAAATCAAGGCGGCTAGGTTTACTATAGCCGCCTTTTTCTTTTGGCAAATTGGGCGGGGCAATCATGCAAGTCGATGCGGCAATTTCACGTTTCCCTTATTTAATGGTGCAAGGTTGTACGTCTGATGCGGGGAAATCGACCTTAGTTGCCGCTTTCTGTCGCATTTTGCAGCGGCAAGGTTGGCAGGTTGCGCCGTTTAAGCCACAAAACATGGCTCTCAATTCGGCGGTGACGGTGGATGGTGGGGAAATTGGGCGGGCGCAGGCATTGCAAGCCTTGGCAGCGGGGGTGTTGCCACATACTGACTTTAACCCCGTGTTATTAAAGCCAACGACCGACAAAAAAGCCCAAGTGATTATTCATGGCAAAGTCGCCGCCGACCTCAATGCCCGTGATTATCACCAGTACAAATTGCAAGCGATGCAGGCGGTGCTCGCTTCATGGCAACGTCTCACCACGCAATACGAATGTGTCATGGTTGAAGGGGCTGGTAGCCCGGCAGAGATCAATTTGCGCGAGCGTGATATTGCGAATATGGGCTTTGCCGAAGCGGTAGATTGCCCTGTGGTGTTGGTGGCGGACATTGATAAAGGCGGGGTCTTTGCGCATTTAGTCGGTACGTTAGACCTACTTTCGCCCAGCGAACAAGCACGGGTGAAGGGCTTTATTATCAATCGCTTCCGTGGCGATATTAGCTTACTTGAACCGGGGTTACGCTGGTTAGAAGAACGCACCGGCAAGCCCGTCTTGGCAGTATTGCCTTACTTGCATGGTTTGTTTTTAGATGCCGAGGACGCGCTTGGTACAAGCGAAGCGGAAAAAACTACGAGTAAATTAAAAGTCATTGCCCCGGTGTATCCACGCACCTCAAACCATAATGACCTTGATCCGCTACGCTTGCATCCTGAAGTGGATTTCTCGTGGGTCGGGCCACAGCAGGCCATTCCTGCGGCGGATTTAATCGTGCTGCCCGGTTCAAAAGCAGTGCGTGCTGATATTGCATGGTTACGGGAAATGGGCTGGGAGCAAGCGATCCAACGCCATCTACGCTATGGCGGCAAGGTGATTGGCTTGTGTGGTGGCTATCAAATGCTAGGTAAAACCATTGCCGACCCCTTGGGCTTGGAAGGAAGCGCAGGCACGACTGCTGGCTTGGGCGTATTGGATTGCCACACCACCTTAGAAGCCGAAAAGCAGCTACGTAATGTCAGTGGGTGCTTACTGTTGCCACAAAGCCCGTCATTAGGTACATCATTACAAAGACCAGCCGTTAAAGGCTATGAAATCCATCTTGGTACAACACAAGGTGCAGCCTTAGCCAATCCGGCGGTGATGTTGGAGGGTAAAGCCGATGGCGCAATTTCTGCCGATGGACAGATTTTAGGCACCTATTGTCATGGCCTATTTGACCATCCAGAAGCCTTAACCGCGCTATTGCATTGGGCGGGAGCAAGCGAAGTTAAAACCATCGACTTTGCCGCCCGGCGCGAAGCCGACATTAACCGCCTTGCCGATGCAGTAGAACAGGCGATGGATTGGCAAAAATTAGCGGAGGTTTTATTGCCTAAAAAATAGGCAGGTGCATCTAGGCCAAGAAGCTACAGGGAATTAACAGGCTTATCCCCAAGTTGCTCACAAAGTTATCCACAGCTTTTGTGTACAAGTCACAACATACGCCCGCGCACGGGCAGTTTGCCCCTCATGCTAAAATCTCGCTTCATTTTTCAAGGGCTTAAGCCATGTTTTCAGGAATTATTGCGGCCGTTGGGCGCATTACCCAGATTACCCCACGCGAAGTTGGCGTGCGTTTAACCGTTGATCCCGGTGTGTTAGATATGTCCGATGTGGCCTTAGGCGATTCGATTGCGCACAACGGGGTGTGTTTAACGGTGGTGGAACAAGGCGCGGGCTGGTTTTGTGTTGATGTCTCACCCGAAACCTTGTCTTGTACCGTGGGTTTGGCGGCGTTGGGCGAAGTCAATTTAGAAAAAGCCTTGCGTTTAGCGGATCGTTTGGGTGGGCATTTGGTCTCAGGTCACGTCGATGGCGTGGGTGAAGTGGTGCGTTTTGATGCTGTTGGCGATAACCGTCTCTTGGAAATTCGCGCCCCCGGTGATCTCCCAGCCTATATTGCGCGGAAAGGCTCAATTACCGTGAATGGGGTCAGCCTCACCACCAATACGGTGGAAGGAGCACACTTTACGATTAACCTGATTCCCCACACCTTGGAAATGACCACCTTGAAATACTTACAACCCGGTAGCCCGGTAAATCTTGAGGTGGATTTAATTGCCCGTTACATGGAACGCATGTTGGCGTGGCAAGGCGAACAGCAAAATCAATCATAGGAAGGACAGCAGGAATGGCTCCAACACATCCCGCTTTAGCGAGCACCGAAGAAATTATTGCCGATATTAAAGCTGGCAAAATGGTGGTGCTGGTGGATGAGGAAGACCGCGAAAACGAGGGCGATATTGTCCTTGCGGCACAACACGTTACCCCCGAAGCCATTAATTTTATGGTCAAACATTGCCGTGGTTTGGTGTGTTTAACGATTACCGAAGCGCGGGCGCGGCAGCTTGGTTTGACGCAAATGGCGCGGGATAACAAAACGCCCTATGGCACGGCGTTTACGGTGTCGATTGAAGCCGCCGAAGGTGTCACCACCGGGATTTCTGCGCATGATCGGGCGAAAACGATTCAAGTCGCTGTGGCTAAAAACGCCACGGCAGAAGACATCGTACAACCAGGGCATATTTTCCCGATCACGGCGCGTGAAGGCGGGGTGCTGGTACGCGCTGGGCATACCGAAGCTGGGTGTGATCTTGCCGGATTAGCAGGCTTAGAACCTTCATCGGTGATCTGCGAAATTTTGAAAGAAGATGGGACAATGGCGCGTTTGCCTGATCTCATCGAATTTGCCCAAGAACATGGCTTAAAGATCGGCACGATTGTTGATTTGATCCACTACCGTGCGGCTTCAGAAACCTTGGTCGAAAAGGTCGTGACCAAACAGGTGAATACAGCGCACGGCGAATTTACCTTACATGCCTTCACTGATCGTACCACTGGCGCGACGCATTTGGCCTTAGCTAAAGGCGAAATCAAGCGTGAGCAAGAGACACTCGTGCGGGTGCATGAACCCTTATCGGTGCTGGATTTTCTTGATCCCAGTAGCAAAGTCGGCTCGTTCAGTGTCGATCAAGCCTTAGCCGCGATTGCGCAACATGGGCAAGGGGTGATCGTGTTGTTGCATCGTCCTGAGGATGGCGAAGCCTTATTGCAACGCTTAACTGCCACGCCACAAACGGGCAAACGCCAAGTGAAATGGGATCCACGTTCGCATGGGATTGGCGCACAGATTTTGCACGCCTTAGGGGTAGGCAAAATGCGCTTGCTCGCCAGCCCACGCAAAATGCCATCGATGACCGGCTTTGATTTAGAAGTGACGGGTTTTGTCACAGCGGACACGCTCTCTGCTTAAGCCAGTCAGCCTAAACAATCAACAAGTAATGATTAATACAAATTAAATGAACGGAGTGTAGAAAATGGCGCGTTTTAGCAATGTGTTTGAATACGACCGCGATTTAGACGGGACTGGCCTGCGGGTGGGGATCGTCATGAGTCGTTTTAACCCCAATATCTGTGAAGGCTTGCTGTCTGCCTGCGTCGCGGAATTAGCCAATTTGGGCGTGGCACAAGAAGATATGGTGATTGCCACAGTGCCAGGCGCATTAGAAATTCCACTGACCTTGCAAACAATGGCAGAAAGCGGGCAATACGACGCATTAGTTGCTTTGGGCGCAGTGATCCGTGGCGAAACCTACCATTTTGAAGTGGTTTCTAACGATAGCTGCCGTGCCATTATGGAAGTCCAAGTTAATACTGGTCTGCCAATCGCCAACGGCATTTTGACTTGCGAAGACGACGATCAAGCGATTGCCCGCATGTCGGTTAAAGGCAAAGATTGCGCCCAAGCCGCAGTGGAAATGGCGAATCTGTTAATCGCCGTGCGCGGCGAGGAGGCGTAATGAGCGAGCACAAGCAAAACGCTGCACCCAACGACGCAAACAATAAACCTGCCAATAAAGGCGGGGCAAAAGCACCACCCAAATCTCCCCGTCGTCGGGCGCGGGAATTCGCGCTGCAAGGCTTGTATCAATGGCGCGTGGGCGGCAATGATGTGGCGGCAGTGATTGCCCACTTGCAAGATATGGAAGGTTTTGGCAAGGCCGATACCGAATTGTGCCAAGGCATTGTGCGTGGGGTGATGGCGCAAGAAGAGGTCTTGATTGGGCATGTTTCCACCAATATCGACCGCCCTTTTGGCGATTTGTCCCCGGTTGAAGCGGTGATTTTGTTGATGGGGGCGTTTGAATTTAAAGACTACCCAGAAACTCCCTACCGCGTCATCCTGAACGAGTGCATCGAACTCGCCAAATCCTTTGGCGGCACGGACGGACATCGTTATGTCAATGGTGTGTTGGACAAACTCGCCGCGACCTTGCGCCCGATTGAATTTGCCGCCCGGCGGCAGAGTCGTTAAATCATGCCCGGTGAATTTGCCTTAATCGAACGTTATTTCGCTAAACCCACCCCCTCCGCCATTCTTGGGCCGGGGGATGATTGTGCCTTGCTGCCCGCCCCCGCCGCTGGGCATGAGTTAGCGATTACGACCGATATGCTGGTTGCCGGGACGCATTTCTATGCCGATACCGACCCAGAGGGTTTGGGTTGGAAATGCTTGGCGGTGAATGTCTCTGACCTTGCCGCGATGGGGGCAAGGCCACGTTATGCCCAAATTGCCGCCAGCTTGCCCAATGTTGATGAGGCATGGATTGCTGCCTTTGCCCAAGGCTTTTTTGCCTGTGCCAAGCGATATGGCGTAGAAATCACCGGGGGCGATACCACGCAAGGGGCGTTAAATTTTTGTATTACGGCAATTGGCGATGTGCCTGCTGGACAAGCCCTGCGCCGCAGTGGGGCGCAAGTCGGGGATGATATTTGGGTCTCTGGTCGCCCCGGTTTGGCGGCTTTGGGCTTGGCGCACTTACAAGGCCGCGTTAGCCTCAGTCCGTTATGGCAAAAGCTTTGTTTAGCCGCCTTGCATAAACCTCAAGCCCGTGTGGCTTTAGGCTTAGCTCTGCGCGGGATTGCCACGGCAGCGATTGATGTCTCCGATGGCTTGCTGGCAGATTTAGGCCATATTCTGCGGCGTTCCGGGCTGGCGGGCGAAGTGCAATGGGCGCAATTACCGCATTTGCCGCCCGATGTGCCTTACGCCTTGGCCTTTGATTGCCAACTGGCGGGGGGCGATGATTACGAACTCTGCTTTACCGCCCCTTTCGCGGCCCGCCTTAACCTCGCCCGTCTGGCGACTGAAATTGATTTACCGTTATGGCGTATCGGGCAATGTGTTGCCGCCGTTAGCCCAGAGGAAATCGGGCAAGCCAAGGTACTCGATGCCAATGGTGAAATCATCCCCTATCGCAAAACTGGGTATCAACATTTTGCCAGCCCCTAGAAAATACCGAGGAAACCATGCGCTTATCTCCCATCTTTTGTACTGTTACTGCCATATTGCTGGGATATACCAGCTTGCTGCAAGCCGCAGAGCGACAGACTAAAAATAGCCTTTCTTTTAGTCATAAAGATTGGAGTGTTGATTGTGATAACACGCGCACTTGTCGTGTTACTGGTTATCAACGCGATGCGGATGAAATGCTGGTATCTGTCCTGTTAACCCGCCAAGCCGGAGCCAATCAGGCGGTAAGTGCGCAGGTGCAAATCGGAGAGAACGAGCAAATTAAGAAGATGCCAAGTAGTTTGCGCTTGCGTATCAACGGCGAAAACTTGGGTAATGTGTCGCTTGCACCAGAAACGGCGATTGGCGATTTAGAAGCCAAACAAGTGGCGGCATTACTCGCCGTATTGGGGAAAAAGGCGGAGATTACATGGTCAGCAGGCAAGCAAACATGGGAGTTGTCCGACGAAGGCGCGGCAGCCGTCTTACTCAAGATGGATGAATTTCAAGGGCGTTTAGGTAC
>CAZOBT010000002.1:0-29245 GCA_964578025.1 uncultured Rhodocyclaceae bacterium
TGCGCGAGATTTACTTTAGTGGCGTGTTGTCACTGGTGATTATCTTGGTCTCTGGTCTGTTTGTCGGCTTGGTGTTAGGGCTACAAGGCTATGAAACCTTGCAACGTTATGGCTCGTCTGAAGCCTTAGGCGTGTTGGTTGCCTTATCGTTAACCCGTGAATTGGGGCCAGTCGTGGCGGCCTTGTTGTTTGCCTCACGCGCCGGTACGTCGATTACCGCAGAAATTGGTTTGATGAAAACCACCGAGCAATTGACGGCAATGGACATGATGGCAGTTAATCCTTTGGCGCGTGTCATTGCTCCGAAGTTTTGGGGCGGCGTATTTACCATGCCTTTGCTGGCGGCTTTGTTTTCGGCGATGGGCGTGTTAGGCGGTTGGTTAATTGGTGTGGTCTTTATTGGTGTTGATGATGGCGCGTTTTGGTCACAAATGCAGTCATCGGTTGATTTTCGCTTTGACATCATGAACGGAGTCATCAAAAGCGTGGTCTTCGCCTTTGCGGTGGCGTTAATTTCGGTGTTTGAAGGCTATGACACCGTCGCCACAGCAGAAGGTGTCTCACGCGCGATTACCCGCACCGTTGTCACTTCATCCCTTGCCATTTTGGCCTTAGATTTTATTTTGACCTCTTTTATGTTTCGAGGCACCGCATGAACCGCACCACACTTGATCTTTGGGTTGGCTTTTTTGTTACCTTGGGTATTGCCGCGTTATTGTTCTTGGCTTTCAAGGTTGGTAATTTGGCAGGAACTCAGTTAGAAAATACCTATCAAATTACCGCTAAATTCGACAACATTGGCGGCTTGAAGGTGCGCGGCCCGGTAAAAAGCGCGGGGGTATTGGTTGGGCGCGTTGCCAAAATCCACTTTGATGCACAAACCTATGAAGCCGTCGTTACCTTAAATATTGATGGGCGTTATCACTTCCCTAAAGATACCTTTGCTTCAATCAATACCTCGGGTTTATTGGGCGAACAGTATATTGGTTTAGATGTTGGTGGCGATGAAAAGCAACTACAAGCGGGTGATGTCATTGCCAAAACGCAATCCGCCGTTGTGTTAGAGAAGTTAATTAGCCAGTTTTTGTTTAGCAAAGCTTCTGAAACACCGCCTGCCTCCACTAACGCTGCCAAATAGCAAGAACGCCATTTTTTCTAGGTCTATATGAAACTCTTTAATACTGTGTACCGTTGTGCACGTCTCCTCGTTGCTTGTACCCTAAGTCTAAGTTTGGTGGCGTGTGCAAGTACGGGGATGAAAAATCCCCAAGATCCCTACGAAGGTTTTAACCGTGCGATGTTTTCGGGTAACGAAAACCTCGATAAAGTCGTAAAGCCTGTGGCACAAGCCTATGATGACTTTACCCCCCTGCCAGTGCGGGTGGGTATCAGTGGTTTCTTTGGTAATTTGCAAGACAGTACGATTGGCTTAAATAATTTCTTGCAAGGCAAACCGAGCGATGGGGCAAATGATTGGGCGCGTTTACTGATTAACAGTACCCTTGGCATCTTTGGCTTGTTTGATGTTGCCAGTGAGCTTGGCCTAGAAAAGCATGATGAAGATTTTGGGCAAACCTTAGCCAAATGGGGTGTGCCCGATGGCGGTTATTTATTCTTACCAATCTTAGGGCCGCGTACAGTACGAGATGCGGGGGCTTGGGTTGTCGAGCAACAGCTTGATCCAGTTGGGCAAGTTAACGATATTCCGGTGCGTAACAGTGTGCGGGCAGTACGTATTGTGAATGCTCGTGCCGAAATTTTGCCGCTTGAACCATTGCTAGAACAAGCGACGTTAAATGGTGATAAATATAGTTACATTCGCAACAGTTACCTGCAACGCCGTCGTTCGTTAATCCATGACGGCAACCCACCTCCGTTGCCAGAAAATGACGCAACAAATAACGCTAATGATGCGGCTGTGTCTTCTTCAACTTCTTCAGGAACTAACTAATATGAAACGCCTATTTGCCCCTTTTGCCTTTATTTTCTTTGCCTTGTGGGCGATTTTTGCTGCCCCCGTGGCCTTAGCTGATGATTCCCCCGATGGCATGATTAAAGACTTGACGGATGAAGTCTTGAAAATCGTGCGCACCGATAAAGATATTCAAAGCGGCAACCAACAAAAAGCCAATCAGCTCGTTGAAACTTTGATCCTGCCCCGCATTAACTTTCAACGGATGACCTCCTTGGCGGTAGGTAAAGATTGGAACAAAGCCAATGCACAACAAAAGCAAGCCTTAACTAACGAATTTCGTACCTTGTTAGTGCGCACCTATACCAATGCAATTTTTACCTTGAAGCAATACACCGTGTCCTACAAGCCAACTAAGATGGCAGCGGGTGATGCTGAAGCAGTCGTTCGTGCCGAAGCGAAGAAGCCCGGTGGTGCTCCTGTACAAGTTGACTACAACGTGGAAAAACAAGGCAATGAATGGAAAGTATTTGATGTTAGCGTTGGTGGGGTGAGCTTGGTGACTAATTACCGTGATGCGTTTGGGCAAGAAGTGCGCAATGGCGGCATTGATGGCTTGATTCAATCGCTGGTTAACAAAAACAAAAGCGGCGATAAGAAATAATGCTACGTCAAGACAATGACCGTTTGTATATCACTGTACCAATGGTCATCCGCCAAGCGACAAGCCTGCTGCCTGCAGGGTTAGCCGCATTACAGGCAAAAAATCTGCGTATTGTTGATTTAGCCGAGGTAGGTGAGGTTGACTCGTCGGCCTTGGCGGTGCTGTGTGCTTGGTTACGGCAAGCCCGCCAAACGGGGCACGCCCTCGTCATTAGTAATCCCCCTCCCGGTTTGCAAGCTCTTGCCGATTTGTACGACCTTAGCGACATTCTGCCGCTGGTGTAGGTGGCTGTATTCCTACACCCCCGCCTTTCACAACGCAAAACCATGATTTCAGCCGCAACCCCTGCCGTTCGCTTTTCCGAGGTCAGTAAGTCCTTTGCTGCTCTCCACGCACTGCGAGGCGTGTCATTGGAGATTCAGGCGGGGGAGTTCTTTGGTTTGTTGGGGTCAAATGGTGCGGGCAAAAGTACCCTAATTAATTGCTTGGCTGGTTTGGCGCGACCCGATGCAGGAAGTATTCAGGTGCTGGGGCAAGATGTGAGTCGCCATTACCAAGCCGCACGACGCTTGTTAGGCATTGTGCCGCAAGAGCTGGTGGTTGATCCTTTCTTTACGGTGCGCGAAGCCTTAGAGATTCAATCCGGCTATTTTGGTTTAGGTAAAAATAGCCTGTGGATTGATGAATTGTTGGAAACCTTAGAGTTAGCCAATAAAGCCAAGGTGAATACGCATCGTTTATCGGGGGGCATGAAACGGCGTTTGCTGATTGCCTTGGCTTTGGTGCATAAGCCGCCCGTGATCGTCTTGGACGAACCAACAGCCGGAGTGGATATTGAGTTACGTCAAGGCTTATGGCAATTTATTCGTCGCCTCAATGAGGCTGGACATACGATTATTTTGACCACACACTATTTAGAAGAAGCAGAAAACCTGTGCCAGCGCATTGCCTTGTTAAAGCAAGGGCAAATTATTGCCTTAGACAGCAAAGCGGCGTTAATCCAGCGTTTTGGGGGCGTAGAGCAGTCTTTAGAAACCGCATTCATGCATTTGGTGCAAACAAGCACTACTGCCGTGTGATCTGTCGTTTACAATCCCCCGCCCCACGACCTTATGGCCTAAACGACACCGCATGAATGGTTTTCGCGCTTTATTCCTAAAAGAAGTCCGCCGCTTTTTTAAAGTTAGTCTGCAAACGATTGCAGCCCCAGTGCTAACTTCCTTGTTGTACTTGCTGATTTTTGCCCATGTCGTGGGTGGGATGGGTGGAGTCGGTGGCATGGGTGAAAATCCCAATGCAGCGGTTGGGAGTGGTGGTGCGAACCTTAGCTATAGCGCGTTTCTTGTTCCCGGTTTGGTGATTATGAGCATCTTACAAAATGCCTTTGCTAATCCATCCTCTAGCTTGATTCAGGCAAAAGGTACAGGGAGCATTGTCTTTGTCTTACTCGCTCCGATTAGTCCGCTGACCTTTTTTGCGGCCTATGTTTTGGCGGCGGTAGTACGGGGGCTTGCTGTTGGTCTATGTTGTTTAATTGCCTCATTGGCCCTTGCTACACCTGCTGTAATGCACCCGTTAACTGCTTTGGTCTTTGCAATTCTTGGTGCGGCTTTGCTGGGAGTCTTGGGCTTATTGGCGGGCATCTGGGCAGAAAAATATGAGCAAATGGCGGCCTTTCAAAATTTCATTATTTTGCCGCTGACCATGTTGTCCGGGATTTTCTATTCGATTCAATCTTTGCCACCATTGTGGCAAGCCATTTCCCGCTTTAACCCTTTCTTTTACATGATTGATGGTTTTCGCTATGGCTTCTTTGGTGTCGCCGATTTTTCCCCTTTGACCAGTTTGGCAGTAACCTTGGGCTGTTTGGCTGGGCTGTCTGCCCTTGTTTTATTTCTGCTGCACCGTGGTTGGAAGTTACGTTATTAAATTACGACCTTAATAAATTACGCAAAACGTTCTTGAGGAATTGATTGCCATGATTCAGGCAAGTGCTATTGAAAACTATATCCAGCAAGGCTTGGCTTGCGATTTGATCCGTGTTGATGGTGATGGTCATCATTGGCAGGCGGTGATTGTTAGCCCCGCGTTTGTCGGGCAAAACCGGGTTAAACGCCAGCAATTAGTCTATGCCACTGTGCGCGAGCGCATGGAAAGTAACGAAATTCACGCGCTTTCTTTAAAAACTTTTACCCCCGAAGAATGGGAACAACAACATGGATAAACTCTTAATTCAAGGTGGTGCTCGCCTTCATGGTGAAGTCGCTATTTCTGGGGCAAAAAATGCCGCCCTGCCGATTGTGTGTGCGGCATTGTTAAGTGCCGAGCCATTGCATTTAAGCAATGTGCCCGAGCTTAACGATATTCACACCATGCTGAAGTTATTGGCGCAAATGGGTGTCGGCGTAAACCACGATGGCAAGGGTAATTTGGTCTTAGATGCAGGTGGCTTAAATAACCCCGTCGCACCTTATGAATTGGTGCGTACCATGCGTGCCTCGATTTTGGTCTTAGGCCCCTTGTTAGCCCGTTGTGGTGAAGCACGCGTGTCTTTACCCGGTGGTTGTGCGATTGGCGCACGTCCAGTAGATCAACACATCAAGGGCTTGCAGGCGATGGGGGCCGAAGTCACGGTGGAGCAAGGTTATGTGATCGCCAAAGCCACCCGCCTCAAAGGGGCGCGTATCTGTACGGACATGGTGACGGTGACTGGCACAGAGAACCTGATGATGGCAGCGTGTCTAGCGGATGGCGAAACGATTATCGAAAATGCCGCGCGCGAACCAGAAGTGGTCGATTTGGCTAACTGCTTAATCAGCATGGGCGCACGTATCTCTGGGGCAGGGACAGACATTATTCGCATTCAAGGCGTAGACAAACTGCACCATGCCAAGCATTCCATCATGCCGGATCGGATTGAGACCGGGACTTACCTCTGTACCGCTGCGGCAACGGCAGGCGAAGTCCGTTTGCTCAAAACTTCAGCTGCGTATTTGGATGCGGTTGTTGATAAGTTGTTAGATGCTGGGTGTGAAGTCCACATCGAACGTGATGCAATCCAGTTGAAAGCTCCAGCACGTTTGAAATCAGTGAGCCTGCGCACTGCCCCCTATCCGGCTTTCCCGACCGATATGCAAGCGCAATTCATGGCGATTAACGCTGTTGCCGATGGGGTTGCTACCATTCGCGAAACGATTTTTGAAAATCGCTTTATGCACGTGAGCGAATTGACGCGCTTGGGCGCGAATATCCAAATCGAAGGCAATAACGCCATTGTGCGCGGTGTGGAAAAGCTGAATGGGGCAACCGTGATGGCGACCGATTTGCGTGCTTCTGCCTCCCTCATCATTGCTGGCTTGGCAGCAGAAGGTGAAACGCTGATTGATCGGATTTACCATCTTGATCGTGGCTATGAGCACATTGAGCAAAAACTGGCACAACTCGGAGCCAGCGTACAGCGCGTTAAGTAAAACTTTGTTGTCTCTTTGCGGTTTATACGCACCATTTCGGCCTAAGGCTGTCCTAGCAACAAGGTCAAGAAGGTAACAAAAAATGTAACAGGGTGAGGGAGAGCTATCATTCCTCACCCCAAACTGCTTTTTTGTTGTTTTTGTTGCTATTTCAGGACAAGCCATGATGCAAACCATCGCCAAACCCGTCATTCTTGTTGTCGATGACACCCCAGAAAACCTGCTCCTGATGAATGAGTTACTGCGGGACGAATACAAGGTTAAAGGGGCAAACAGCGGGGCAAAAGCCCTACAACTCGCACAAACCGCGCCCATCCCTGATTTGATTCTGCTCGATATCATGATGCCGGAGATGGATGGCTACGAAGTGTGTACACGCTTAAAAGCCGAGCCAAAAACCCAAGATATTCCGGTGATTTTCGTTACCGCTTGCTCTGAGACCGAAGACGAGGAGCATGGCTTGGCCTGTGGTGCAGTGGATTATTTAAGTAAGCCGATTAGCCCACCGATTGTGTGCGCACGAATTCGCACCCATTTAGCCTTAAAAGCTTCTCAAGATTTTCTGCGTGACAAAAATGACTACCTTGAGCATGAGGTGGCAAAACGTACTGCCGAAGTCGTCAAGCGCACGGAAGAGTTACAACACATCCAAGATGTGACAATCATCGCGATGGCTTCCTTAGCCGAAACTCGCGATAACGAAACGGGCAACCACATTCGGCGTACCCAACATTACATTCGCCGCTTGGCGCAAGAAGTCCGTTCCCATCCAAGGTTTACGGCTGCATTAGACGATAAAACGATTGATTTATTGTTTAAATGCGCCCCGTTGCATGATATTGGCAAGGTCGGTATTCCCGATAGCATTCTCTTAAAGCCGGGACGTTTAACCCCAGAAGAGTTTGAGATCATGAAACAACATGCGCGGCTGGGGAAGGAAGCGATTGAGCATGCCGAGCAGCAGTTAGGCTATGAGGTCGATTTTCTACGCTTAGCCAAAGAGATTGCGTATGCCCATCATGAAAAATGGGATGGCAGTGGTTATCCACAGGGTTTAGCTGGCGAGAGCATCCCCCTCTCTGCACGGTTAATGGCTGTTGCTGATGTTTATGACGCTCTAATAAGTCGTCGTGTTTATAAACCCCCAATGCCACAAGCTGAGGCTGTGCAAATTATTCAAGAAGGACGGGCGAAGGCATTCGACCCTGATATTGTCGACGCATTTTTAGCGATTCAAGATGAGTTTCTGGCAATTGCTGAATCTTATGCGGATAAACCAGAAGATCTAAATCGTGGCATTATGGCTTTAAATTCAGCCATGCAAAATCAAAACCAACATTAACTCAATGGATGCTTGGCAAACTCGATTAAAACCGTGGTTACCAACGGTAGTGGCAGTTTTGCTCTCACTGTTCCTAATTGGTGTGGTTTGGCAGCAACGTGTTGCACGTTATCACAATGATTTAGCGGCTGACTTTGCCTATGAAACGCGGGAGTTTGCGTTACGGTTAAATGAGCATTTAGCCGCTTATCAGCAGATTTTGCATGGTAGCCGGGCATTTGTTGCGGCCGCAGGTTCAATTCAACAAGAACAGTGGCAGTATTATGCAAAAAATCTAACGTTACAAAAAAATTATCCCGGCGTTTCCACCTTAGGGGTAATTGCTAATCTGTCACTTTCTGATGTGGCTGAACATGAGCAACGTATGCGTGAGCATGGTTTTAGTCATTATCAAATTACGCCACCATGCCATGAGGTTTTACCTTGTACCCCCATCGTGCGTATTCAGGGATTTACGACACAGCAATTGTTTGACCTTGGTTTTAATACAGCCGCGTTGCCCAGTGTTTTACATGGACTACAACAATCCGCCACAGCGGGAATGAGTGTCATTAGCCTTCCTAGTCATTTGCCGAGCAATTTGTCTAGCGTTAGCCAGCAGGAGTTTTCGAAGCTACTGTTCTTCGTGCAACCTATTTATCAAACGAATTTACCAAGTGGCACGACACCGAGTTTTGAGCAAGTAAATAGTTGGGCATTTCTGACCTTTTCAATGCAGGGCTTAGTGCAGGAAGCGTTAGGGCAGACGTTGAATGGCGTGGGTTTAGAAATTTATGCACAGCAACAAGGTACTGCGGCTGCAACACCTGAAAGACCACCACAACGTATTTTTAATAGTCAAGAATTTACCCCAATGTCTGTAGAGATATCGGCGTATGCCCCAGCCTATTTAAACCAGACAGCAACCTTAAATTTGGGTAATGGGCAAACGTGGGAATTAAAGTTTACGGGGTTGCCGCGTAATTTCAAACCGTTATCTTGGTGGAGTGGTGAAATATTGGTGGTGGTATTAATTTGCCTTACCTCAGTATTTGGTGTGGTACTAATTACGCTATTACATCTTTCTTCACAACGGCTAATGAAAATGACTAAAGAATTACAAGCGAGTGAAGAGCGTTATCAATTTATGGCAACGCATGATGCATTAACCAAAGTGGGGAATCGTGCGTTATTTCACAGCTCATTGGAAAATAGCGTATTACAAGCCGAAAGACACCCTTGCTGTTTTGCAGTAATTTATATTGATTTAGATAAGTTTAAGGCAGTTAATGACACGCTAGGGCATAACTATGGCGATATGTTATTAATTCAAGTCACTCAACGTGTTAAATCTGTGATTCGCAAAAGTGACTTGCTTGCCCGAAATGGTGGTGATGAGTTTGTGATTTTATTAGGGCGATTGCAAGAAGCGGCAGATAGCCAGCGTATTGCAAAAAAAGTGTGTGCTGTTTTAGCAGAACCTTTTACCTTAGAGGATCAGGTTGTAGGAATTGCAGGTAGTTTAGGGATTGCGGTTTACCCAGAAGATGCAAATACTGTGGAAGGGCTAGTAAACTGTGCTGATGCACGGATGTATTTAGCAAAGAAGGCCGGGGGCAATCGCTATGTATTTGCTGATAAAAAACAAAAACTATAGTAATAGCCAATACTTTCTTATACAAGGTTTTACCCTGATTGAGGTAATGATTACCTTGGTAATTGTGGCATTTCTGTCTTCGTTAGCAATTCCTTGGTATGGCGATCACACCCGTAAAACCCGTGTTGCAGAAAGTATTAGCCTTGCTTCGAGTGCGCGAATTCAAACCACCGAAATGATTGCGATTGGGCAAATTCGATCCGAAGGGATTCCACCTGCTCGTGCATGGGGTGCTCCTGCACCGGGTTCTGGCCCCGTTGTTATGCCAATCGATACTGACAAAGAAATTATTGTGCAATCTCCTTCGCCTTATATTGAAAGAATTGTACGTGTTGGTTCGGTAGTGATTGTTGATTACACAACACAAATGGATCCACGAGGTAAAACGAAATATGGGCTTGTGTATTACGCGGCATTTACTGATGAACCGGGTAGTTTGAAATGGCAGTGCTTGATCGGAGAGGCAGCAGAGAACTATCTCAGCGAAGCCAAGCAACATTATTTTGATTTAGCCCAGAGTGCATTGCCATCCCGTTGGGCTCCAAAAAACTGTGTCTCAGTTTCTAGTTCCAGTAAAGGCAGTTAAAAAATACAAAGGACTCGATTTGCCAGTACCGAAGCAAAAGCGGGCTTTGCGTTAAAATCTCGCCTTTCCTTTGCATCGCCCAAGTATTTGGGCAGAAAAGATTCCTGTGACTGGCATTACCATTGCCCTTTCTAAGGGCCGAATTTTTGACGAAACCTTGCCCCTGCTTGCCGCAGCGGGTATTACCCCACTAGAAAACCCCGAAACCTCGCGCAAATTAATCATTCCCACCAATGTGGACAATGTGCGGGTGGTGATTGTGCGTGCCACTGACGTACCAACGTATGTTGAATATGGCGCGGCAGATATTGGTGTCGCGGGCAAAGACGTGTTGATTGAACACGGTAGCTCTGGCCTGTATGCACCGCTTGATCTGAATATTGCCAAATGCCGCATGATGGTCGCTGTCCCCGCAGGCTTTGATTACGCTAATGCGGTGCGCCAAGGGGCGCGTTTAAAAGTGGCTTCTAAGTATGTGAAAACGGCGCGGGAGCATTTCGCCGCGAAAGGCGTACATGTCGATTTGATTAAGCTCTATGGCTCGATGGAACTTGCCCCGCTTGCCGGTTTAGCCGATGCGATTGTTGATTTGGTATCTACCGGTAGCACCTTGAAGGCTAACAACCTGTTGCCTGTGGAGCACATCATGGATATTTCCAGCCGTCTGATTGTCAATCAAGCTGCCTTAAAGCTAAAACGCGAAACCTTAAAGCCGATTTTAGATGCGTTTGCTGCCGCCATTAAGCCGTAGGCCAGCAGCAATAAGCCATTCCCTTTGGTATTGATTGCAGATTAAGGAAATTTCTCATGGTGACTATGGTAAATATCAAACGTCTCAATAGTCGTGATGCCGCGTTTGCTACGCAATTACAGGCATTGTTAGCGTTTGAAGCGGCTCAAGATGACACGATTGATCGCACGGTGGCGGCAATTTTGGCGGATGTGAAACAACGTGGTGACGCGGCAGTGGTGGAATATACCAATCGTTTTGATCGCCTCTCTGCCCAAGTCCTGCCTGAGTTAGAGCTATCGCAGACCAAACTTCAGGCAGCCTTAGACAGCTTGCCGACGGATAAGCGCGAAGCCTTAGAAGCCGCCGCCGCGCGGATTCGGGCATTCCATGAACGCCAAGTAGCAGAAGGCTGGAAATATAGCGAAGCCGATGGCACAGAATTAGGGCAAATGGTGACACCGCTGGATCGCGTTGGCCTGTACGTTCCCGGCGGTAAAGCCGCCTACCCGTCGTCGGTGTTGATGAATGCGATTCCTGCCAAAGTTGCGGGGGTCAAAGAACTCATCATGGTCGTGCCAACTCCCGGTGGTGAGCAAAATGCCCTCGTGTTGGCGGCAGCCTGTTTAGCTGGTGTCGATCGCGTGTTTACGATTGGCGGAGCGCAAGCGGTAGCGGCCTTGGCCTATGGCACCGCTACCGTGCCCCAAGTCGATAAAATCGTTGGCCCAGGTAATGCCTATGTGGCCTGTGCCAAACGGCGAGTTTTCGGCATTGTCGGCATTGATATGGTGGCAGGCCCCTCAGAGATTCTGGTACTTGCTGATGGCACAACCAACCCCGATTGGGTAGCGATGGATTTGTTCTCACAAGCCGAGCACGACGAACTCGCCCAATCCATCTTAATTTGCCCAGATGCCAACTACATTGAGCAAGTGGCTGCCAGCATTAACAAACTGCTGCCAACCATGCCGCGTCATGAAGTGATTCGCGCTTCCTTAGAAAATCGGGGGGCGTTGATTCAAGTGGCGGATTTGGACGAAGCCTGTGCCTTAGCCAACCGGGTTGCCCCAGAGCATTTGGAACTATCCTTAGCTGATCCTGATCCGTGGGTGGCGAAGATTCATCACGCTGGGGCGATTTTTATTGGCCCTTACACCTCAGAATCCTTGGGCGACTACTGTGCCGGGCCGAACCATGTGTTGCCAACCTCTGGCAGTGCGCGTTTCTCTTCGCCTTTGGGGGTTTATGACTTTCAAAAGCGCACCAGCTTAATCAAAGTCTCACGAGCTGGAGCGCAAACGCTGGGCAAAATTGCTTCCACCCTTGCGCAAGGTGAAGGTCTACCCGCCCACGCTAAATCCGCCGAATACCGGCTGGATGCCTAATGGCTAACTCTGTTCCCCCCATCACTGCCGTTAGCTTGTGGGATTTATTTGCAGGCTTTTCTCAAGTTGGCCTGTCTGGATTTGGTGGGGTGTTGCCGTTTGCGCGGCGGCTGTTGGTGGAGGAGCGGCAATGGTTAACGGCGGAAGAGTTCAATAGCCTGCTGGGGCTGTGCCAATTTTTGCCCGGCCCGAATGTGGTTAACCTTGCGGTAGTTGTGGGACGACGATTTTGTGGGGCAGGGGGGGCAATCGTTGCCCCACTTGGCTTACTGGCTGGCCCCGTAGCGATTGTTTTGGTCTTAGGGGCGTTATATGACCGCTATGGCACGCTGCCTATGGCAAAAGACATTTTGCGTGGCATTGGTCTCGTCGGTGCGGGTCTGTTGTTAGCCATGAGTTGGCGCATGGGCAAGGCCATCAAGCAACCGCTACGTTATTTACCGTTTGCCGTGGCGGCGTTCCTGATGATTGCATGGCTACGCTGGCCTTTGCCGTGGGTCATGCTTGGTTTAGCCACGCTTAGTTCGCTGCTGGCGTATCAGAGTTTGCGGAAGTAGTTGCTGTTGTTGCCGCGTTGGGCATTGCCGATAAATTTGGCAAGGTCGTTGTAGGTAATGTCGTAGGCAACGCTGGGGGCAGTGGTTCTAGCAACGGTTCAAGCTGTGGCACACGCGGTTCGCCAGCGGGTGGGCGCAAATGCGCATCAAGAATATCGGGCAAATCCTGCAACGCCGGGACAGAGCTGGGCAAGCCAAAGGCCAATTTACAGGCCGAATTTGCTGTGATGTCTTTGCCAGACACGATCTGCACTTGAATGGGCGCGACCCCCATTTTCAACATTTGTAATTGCGCCGCCGCGCTTTCGGTTAAATCTAGCAAACGCAACCAGCCATAGCGTTTTGCCATACGGTCATTCACGCGCACTAAAACACAATTATTTGTTCCAGCACGACGCACCGCGACTTTTGTCCCCAGCGGGAACTGATTCGAGGCCGCAGTAAACCCGGCGTGGTCAAAACGCTCCCCGGTGGCGGTTTTACGACCTTGAAAATACTTGGCGTAATAACTCGCCCACCCGGCGCGAATCTGCTCGCTCAACTGAGGTTTTTCCTCAGCCGCAATCGACTCAACTACGGGTAAAACGGGGATGGTACTGACGGTGCTTGCCGGGGAGCTTGCCTCTTCGGCGCGCACAACTGGCGCATGGAAGTTGGCAAGCCCAGCGCAGAGCAGGAGAAGAACGCCGGGCGAATAACGCATGATCGAATTACGTTGTAATTACTTAACTTGCGTTTGTGCTTCGTCACCTTGACGGGGACGGATGCTACCGATTTGCCACACTTGCTCGCCTTGGGCTTGCAACACGCTAATCGCTTTTGCGGCATCAGCAGCGGCAACAATAATCGCCATGCCAATCCCACAGTTAAAGACGCGGTGCATTTCGGCTTCGTCAACATTCCCTTCGGCTTGCAGCCATTGGAACAATTTAGGACGAGGCCAAGTTGCTTTGTCTAAGTCAGCGACAACGTTTTCTGGTAACACACGCGGCACGTTTTCGGTTAAACCACCGCCGGTAATGTGCGCCATGCCTTTAACGGTAACGTCTGCCATTAAGGCTAAAACTTGTTTGACATAAATACGGGTTGGAGCCATTACCACATCGGCTAGGGTGCGCTCACCATCAAACGGCGCGTTCATGTCGGGTTGCGCCCGCTCAATCACTTTACGCACTAAGGAATAGCCGTTGGAATGTGCGCCACTGGAGGCTAAGCCTAATACCACGTCGCCTGCGGCAATGCTCTTGCCGTCGATAATCTTGGATTTTTCCACCACACCAACGGCAAACCCAGCGAGGTCATATTCGCCATCGGGGTACATGCCGGGCATTTCTGCCGTTTCGCCACCGATCAAGGCACAACCGGCCAGTTCGCAGCCTTTCGCAATCCCACCGACAACGCTGGCGGCGGTATCAACATCTAACTTGCCACAGGCAAAGTAATCCAAGAAGAATAAGGATTCTGCCCCTTGCACCAAAATATCGTTGACGCTCATCGCGACCAAATCTTGACCTACGGTGTCATGGCGATTCAGTTGGAAAGCGAGCTTTAATTTTGTGCCTACACCATCCGTACCAGAAACGAGGACAGGTTCTTTGTAGCGTTTAGGTACTTCAAATAATGCGCCAAAGCCACCAATGCCACCTAACACGCCGTCACGCAGGGTCTTTTTTGCCAGTGGCTTAATACGATCTACCAGCGCGTCACCCGCATCAATATCTACGCCAGCATCACGATAGGAAAGGGAGGTTTGTGTCATGTTAATTCCGAGGTTAACGAGCTGAAATGGTAGAATCAGCCCTTGCAAAAAGTCCGATTTTACCCGAAAGCCCCTTTAATCCGCCGATTTAGGCAAGAAAACCTGCGCAAACCACCAGTAATTACCTCATTTGCCCAATTTTTCCTTATTCTTATTGCCCTAATGCGCCAACTGTTGCTTGATCTGCTCCCGCCCTTGCCCCCGCGTTTAGAGAATTTTGTGGTTGGAAATAACACTGAAACGGTAGTGGCTTTGAGTAACTGGTTGCTTGACGATTCGGAAACCGCCGATGTGTGTTTTTACCTATGGGGTGATCTGGGCGCGGGCAAAAGTCATTTGCTGGAGGGCTGCGATTTCCCCTTATTGAATGGGGCAGAAACTACGGAATGGGGCGATATTGATTGCACCTGTTTGGCGGTGGATAACATCGAAGCCTTGACCCCAGCGAACCAAATCGCGCTCTTCAATTTCTTTAATCGTTGCCGCCATCAAGGCGGCAAATTATTGGTGGCGGCAACGTCTGCCCCGCGCCAACTCAATGTGCGCGAAGACCTGCGCACCCGTTTAGGCTCAGGCTTGATCTATCGCCTTTTGCCGCTCGAAGATCATGAAAAACAAGAGGCGATTACCTTACATTGCCGCGAACGCGGGATGCGCTTGTCGTCCGAAGTCATCGCTTACCTGCTGCGCCATGCCCCGCGTGATATGCGTAATTTAATGACCTTGATTGATCTCTTAGATCGTTACTCCCTAGAGCGTAAACGCGCCATTACCATTCCACTGCTGCGGGCAGTGTTAAGCACGCCTGCCGAGCAGTTGCTGGGTTAAATCTCTTCTCTTTTTTCGGTACACCTTATGGCAAACAACAACTTAAAGCTGGCTTTATTTGACCTCGATAACACCCTGCTTGCGGGCGATTCAGACTTTGAATGGGGGCAGTTTCTGATTAGCAAAGGCGTGGTTGATCCCGACATTCAGGCGGCGGCTAACCTGCGCTTTTATGAGCAATACAAAGCCGGGACACTTGATATTTACGAATTTTTAGCCTTCCAACTCCAGCCCTTAACGCAACAAGATCGTGCGACCTTGGATGCGTGGCATGAAGAATTTATGGGCAAACACATTCGCCCTATCATGACATCTGCTGCTGAAAAATTAGTTGCCGAACACCTTGCCGCTGGGCATGTTTGTGCTTTAGTAACGGCAACCAATAGCTTTGTTACTGGCCCCGTCGCCCGAGCATTCAACATCTCCCACCTCATTGCCACCATTCCCGCTGTCGCGGTTGATGGCCGTTTTACCGGGCAAGCCGCTGGTACACCATCTTTCCGTGAAGGCAAAATTGCCCGTGTTGATGCATGGTTGGAGTCAATGGGCTTGTGGTGGGGCAGCTTTAACCAAAGCTGGTTCTACAGCGACTCACACAACGACTTACCCCTACTCGAAAAAGTCAGCACCCCGGTGGTTGTCGATGGCGATGCTAAATTACTCGCCGAAGCCGAAGCAAGGGGCTGGCAAGCTATTTCGCTGCGTTAGGTTTTAGGTGAAGCAAGGCATCCGTGCTATGCCTGATCGCCCATATTAAATTTAAGACCAAATAAGAAAATAGCCACTAAGGCAATTTAGATATGCTTTAGTGGCTATTAGACCAATTAGAAAAAATTTATTTTTTGGCTGTTACCGAGCGATGACCTCACGCCAAGAAATCACGTTTCCGGTTGGTAAATCGATTTTTAACGCAGGCATCCGCTCACCAGACGCTCCAGGCTGCTCTGCCGTGGCAAAGATGAACTTGCCATTCCCGCTTGTACTTATAGCTGGGCGTTTTGGTTTGCCTTTGCCAACATATAAATTGTCAGTCAGATCGGCTGTTGTGCCATCTGTTTTAACAACTTGAAAACGTTTGGTTGGGAAAAAGCCATCTTCCAAGTTGAAGAAATAATAATAGCCATCACCTGATGAACAACTGGCGGTGGTGTTACCTTGTCCAATAGGTACAATTAACGCCCCCTTTTCCACTGTCGGGCGAGCGGTAATAGACATATTACTTGGCAAACTTTGGATACCCGTGCTAGATGCTCGTGTGCCAGTATTGTCGGCGGTACGAGTCGTGCAATTGCATGAAATGTCCCATTTTCCGGCACCCCCGACATGGCTTTCCCATAACCGTTTCCAAGAAGAGCTGGTTGTGTCATACACAAACACCGTAATCCCTGTTTGTCCAACCGACCAAATGTAGTTTTTGCTGTTCCAGCGATAGGTTCCAACATAGCGCACTTCTTTATTACTACTATCATAGTGGTCACCAACCGTTGTTATGCCAGCAATAGCTGTTGCGGCGGTGTTAGCGGTTGGCATGTAACGTACTGTTCCTCCTTTGTCACCAAAATAGAAATTACCTAGCCCGCCTGACTGATCAATGAATAATTCACTGCTTACGGGTTGCGTAATCCCTAGACTTTGAGAGCTTGCACTGCCTGTGCCTGTGACTTCGCGTACCACAAACGTGCTGACATTGGTCGTGCTATCAACCGTAATATAGTTTGCATAGGCAGAGTAAGGATAAACCGAGCTACCACTGCTTAAATAGGAAATGACAGGAGCTTGATAAGCGGGTGATTTTGCATCACTGACTTGATCTAGCCAAACCACCTTGCTGGGGTTGCCGCTACTGTCCAGTTTCAAGGCATAGTGGATTGCGCCACTTTGTGCTGTTCCCATGACATAGCTTGCATAGCTTGTGCCATCATGGGCTTCCCCAGCAACAATTCCGCCACGCATATTGCCATTTTGCCAGAACGTGCTTGGGGTTTTAATTAGGTTGAGGAAAGGACGAGGCATCCATCCCCAAGCAAGCTCACCACTGTTTGCATCAATAGCATATAAAAAACCATCGTCATTCTGGAACAAAACCCGTTTAGGCCGTGAACCATTTGCATTTTTCATATATGTTATATAGTTATTATCTATGTAATAGGCTGTATCCATTGGCGTACTTAACAGGATAGGGGCAGTGCTTTGCTCGCTAAATAAGCCTAGGAAGCTCCCATATTTTCGCCCACCAAGATAAACATCGGTCGTTGCTGTAGAAGCATAGGATGGATCAATGGTGTAGTTCACTACAGTGGCTGCTTGGCTATCAGCTCGCCCACCCGTGTAACCAAAATCAACACCACGTAAGTTGGTTAAAGGAATAATGCTGTTGTCACTGGCATTGGTTTTTAGTGCGGCTTGCCGTTTGCTTGCCGTCATCAAGTTGGCAACATCCCAAGTGGCACTTGAACTAACTACGCCTTTATTATTAACAGCGTAGGCATAGAAATGCCCTGCAGCGGGATTTGTTTCTTGTGAAGGGGCGTAGGCAAAGCTTCCGCCTGTTGGTATTGAACGTGGTAAGGCTGGGCTTGCTGTTAAGATTTCACCAGCAACCGCAGAAATAACCGCTTTAAATGCATTGAATAAGCTTGTTGCATCATTAACTGCATAGGCTTGATTTGTTCCACCTGCGGTTGCAATTTTATTGGCATCATCAATATCCCCTTGCTTACTACTTAAGATAACAACATACGTTTTTACGCCTAAGTCGGAATACAAACGTGCAGATATTTTCTCGGGGCGAGCATAGATCATGTCAGAGCCAACCGTTTTCCACCGTGCATTTTCCCGACCATCAAAAAACAACAGAATGTTATTTGAACGACAAGAATCAAACCCTGAGGCGGCATCAGCGGCTTTATAGGATCTGTAATAGGCGTATGAACCAAGTAAAGAATCAAAGATAGGGCTTTCGTTGGAAGCCCAGCGATTGGTACTTGCAGAGATTCCCTTGTCGTTAGCAATAATATGGCGATCTAGATTATGAATATCAGCAGAGTCCGGGGTATATTCCAAACCTGAAGGATCCATAGAGAGTGGCTGCATAAAGCTTTTAAGTACTGAGCGTTGGTCTCGATAGCCCAAACTGGGTTCTGGTAAATTTAAGAATACCCCCATATGGTTAGTATTCGTTTTTTGCCCCAATCCTCCTGCGGGCTCAAAATTCCAACGGCGTTGTGGATGGTTAGGGTCTGCGGGAGTTGTCGGATAGTTCGCTTTTGTGACAGTAAGAATAAAATCAAGCGCGCTGTCATCACGGAATGGATTAGGGTTAACCATAAATGTGGTTTCGCCTGACCACCCAGTAAACCAACCGTAATCATTATTGCGTTGTTGGCCGTTATAAATACCAATTCCCGTAAAGTGGATCATTTTTCCAGTACCTTTTTCATTACTGGTAATTTTTTTCCACACCTGACCAGCAAGAATGTTCCCACCTACGGGTTGTCCACTTGCGTCGGGTAACCAAGGGCAATAGCGCTGACTATATGCCCCCCAAATAGATCCGTTTGGTCCCCAACTGTTTCCCCATGATCCTTGTAACCCAATCGCAAAATCTGAGTAATAGGGATTGTCTCCCACGTAAAACGTTTGGAAAACATTTGAACTTGAAACGTAATTTCCAGAACAAAGCTTCCATGTAATACGTAAATCTTCACTCGGTGCTGGAGTTCTAATTCCTGTTACTGTTCTATAGTGGTAAACGGTTTTACCATCTGTATCTATTGTCGTGGTGTTATTTGTCATTGCGGAATGTTTAAAAATAGAAACCATTCCTCCTGCAATTCCACGGTCATCGGGTAAGTTGACGTACCTTGCGGTGGTGTCATCGACAACTTTTTTGTCTTTGTGAGGAGCTAATGCAACTGACGGTGTTGGCGGATTTTCAATTGGGGCAGTGTATCCTGTCACAGATCCAAGATTTGGTTGAGTTCCTAGGTAAGTAATTTCTCCCCAACGTGACACAGCGTAGTTCTTTGCATGAGCACCATATGTTTGTCTCTCTTGGGTGGTCTTAGCCCAAATTGCTGCATCTTTAGGAAAACCAATGTTGAAGGCATCCCGCGTTTCCATGTTCGCAGAAACTGCTTCAAAGCCAAAAGTTTGCCTAAAAGTAGCAAAACCAAAATTAATATTATTAGAAATAGGGTTATAAGCATTCTTGCGGCTATCCCAAATAAGTTGTCGCAGAGCGTCTTTTGCAATTCGAAATTTCGATGTTGGCGCATCCGTATAGGTAATCCAACGAGTGCCTAAACCATTATTGTTAGTGTCATCAAAGTAGCGAACGGTTGCTGTTGTCCAATCCGGCGAGTTCACATCATCAAGCTTACGCTCCATTGACCGACTATTCCCAAAGATAATCATGAGATTAGGGGCAACCGTGGCAGTTTGAGCTTGCGCTAGTGGTGGTGTAACCGTTCCAGCTGTGAGCAGGCTGATCGCAAGAGCGAAACGGAATGGCTTGGGAAAGCGGAGCATTTTGAGCATAAACAACCTCTGCGGGTACAACATGGATGCACTCACCAGATAAGAGGTGCACAAATAAACATCAAACAAATTTACCAGAAGGATACTTTGCTCTATTTAAGAAGAAAAAACTTTATTTGTACAAATTGTTATTTTTGCAACAAAGTAACAATTCAAAATATTCTGGGGTTGTTATTTAGCCATCCCGCAGTGCCTCAACAATATCTAATTTAGCCGCCCGCATAGATGGTAAAACCCCGCCGACCAGCCCCATCATCAGGGTAAATAACAGGGTTTTCGTGATGATGCTGGGGGTGAGGGTGAAGCTGAAGGCCAATTCAGAAAATGATTGGAAATTCATGGTGGAGATGGTCACAAGCTGCATTAAGGAGGCTAAGACCAAACCAATAACTCCCCCTAACAGGCTGAGAGCCAGCGATTCGTAGAGGAAGGCGAGTAAGACGCTGCGGCGGCGAAAGCCGAGGGCGCGGAGCGTGCCAACTTCGCGCACGCGATTGGCGACAGCGGCATACATGGTAATCATCGCGCCGATAATCGCCCCAATCGAAAAGATCACCGATAGGGTTAAACCCAAAATCCGAATGAATTTGGATAAGGCTTCGGATTGATCGGCATAAAACTGCGTTTCGCGCTTGGCTTCTAGCTTGAGGCGGGGATCGTCATCAATCGCAGTTTGTAGGGCAGTAAATTGCTGGCTATCGGCAAGTTTGATAATCATCGAGGAATACACGGGACGGCGGAAGGCGGGGAGGAGCTGGTCGACATCGCCCCAGATTTCCGAATCAAAGCCACTTTTCTTGGCATCAAACACGCCAACAATACGCCAATCACGCCCGGCAAAACGCACCGTTTCGCCCAAACCTACGCCGCTAAAGCGTTCATAAATTGAGCGTCCAACAATCACCTCTTCACTGCCGGGGCGAAAGTTACGCCCGGCAATCAGTTGTACCTGTGGGCGCAGACTCATGCCTAATGGGCTAAGGCCACGAATCACCACATTGGCGGGTTTATTGCCTTCGCGCTTAGTTAGCGAAATCAAGACCACGGTTTCTTTCGACACCAAGCGCGTGCCCCCCGCGCCGAGCGCGACTTGCGGCAAGCTTTCGACCAAGGCGGCTTTATCACGCTCCACCCCGCTTTGGATTTCTGTGCCTGAACCTTGGCGAATGATGACCACGTTATCTGCCTCGCCAGTTTGCACCAAGGTTTGGCGCAAGCCTTCATCCAGCATCAATACCGCCGCAAAGACAAAAACGACCAAGGCCATGCCGCCAGCGGTGAGGAAAGTGGTGAGTTTGCGCTCCCACAAATTGCGCACGCTATACGCCAGCGGCAAACTCATACCGTACCTCGCAAACCTTCGACAATTTTCACCCGTGCCGCCTTCCATGCCGGAGTAATGGCAGCAATCAGGCCAACAAGAATCGCGGCAATCAACTGCCCTAGCAGGGTGCTATTGGATACGTTAAAGACAGGAAAGAGCGTACCAACGGCTTTGACAAAACCTTGGGCAATCACGGGGGTTAAAGCCATACCTAACAAGCCGCCCGCCAAGGCTAAAGTTAAGGACTCACCAAAAATTAGGCTGGCAACGTGTTTTGGCGCGAAGCCTAAGGCTTTTAAGGTGGCATATTCGGGCAAACGTTCCCGCGCCGTCATCGCCATCGTATTCGCCATCACCGCAAGGATGATAATAATCACCAAAAACGAGACCAAGCGAATCGCCACAACAATCGCCTCGGTCATAGCGACAAAGCTCAGTTGGAAAGCTTTTTCGGTTTCGGTCAGGGTTTCGGCAACCGAATTGCGGAACAGGGCATCTACCGTTTGGCTAATTTCGGCGGCACGGGCGGGATCAGCCAGCTCTACGACATACACGCCAATTTGATCGGCGCGGCGTGGCAGGGTGCGGCGTAAGGTCTCGTTGAGGTAATCCCAATGGAAAAAGAACTGTGCGGTGTCGGTTTTCGCCTCTTTGCCCTCGTAAATCGCCATCACCACAAAATCCCAATTACCGGGAAAAATCGTGCCTTTAAGTGTCACCGTATCGCCAATTTTCCAGCCATATTGATTGGCTAATTTGCGCCCGACTACCGCCCCTTTCCGCTCACGCAAAAACGCCCGGTAATCGTTGTCGGCAATGACAAATTCCGGGTACATCGGAAAGTAAGTTGTGGCATCCACCGCAAATTGTGGAAAGAAATTCTTTGGCTCTTTGTAAATTGCGCCAAACCAATTGGCATTTGATACCGCCGTCACCCCCTCAATCCCACGCAACTTTTGCCGATAGCTCAAGGGCAAGGGAAAAACCAAGGAGGTTGAATTGCGGGTAATCAGCCGCGCATTGGAAGCCCCTTCCGCCCCGGCATACCACGCTTCCACCACGGTTTGCAGCAAACCATAGGCCACAATCGCCACGACCAAACCGAGCACGGTCAACGCGGTGCGCAATTTATGGCGTAGGGTATTTTTAAGGATGAGGCGGAGGAACATGCCGGGGCGTGAGGTATGTGTCGCTACGCGTTAACGGCTTAATGCCGCCACGCACGTTGGATAATTTCGCGTAATAAATGCAAACGACGATGGAAGAAATGATCCGCCCCAGCAACCACCGTGACGGGTAAATCCATCGGTTGCGCCCATGCTAAAACGTTGTCTAGCGGCACGGTTTCATCGGCAGAGCCATGAATAACGATGGTATCGGCTGGCACAGCTTCGGTATCGTATTGGCGCGTGCCTTCGACAAACCCCGCTGCCGTACCGACTAAGACCAAACGTTGCGCTGGATGCCCGCTTTCGGCCAAGCGTTTCGCTACCCGTGTTTGGCAATACGCGCCAAAGGAAAACCCCGCCAAGGCAATTGGCAAATCCCCGCAACGATTTTTCGCTTCATGCAGCACCGCGAGCAAATCCTCGGTTTCGCCGCGCCCTTCATCATGTACGCCTTCCGTGCCACCTACACCACGAAAGTTGGGGCGGAACGCGGCATAGCCTAAATTGACAAAGGTTCGCGCCAAGGTGTACGCCACCTTATTGGTATTCGCCCCGCCCCCTAAAGGATGGGGATGGGCAATCAGGGCAATCCCACGCGGTGCGCCGGGGTTTTCGACAATGACATCAATCTTACCCACTGGGCCGTCGATCAAAATGCGTTCGTCGCTGCTTCTCATACGCTTAAACGCTCCACCACTTGCCCATTTTGCAGGTGCGTTTCAAGGATTTCATCAATATCGCTGTGGTCGATATAGGTGTACCACACCGCTTCGGGGTACACCACCATCACCGGGCCTTGGTCACAACGGCCTAAACACCCAGCCTTGTTCAGGCGCACGCCTTGAATACCCATGGCCTTGGCTTTGTCTTTGGCGTAATTCAACATTTCTGTCGCGCCATGTTGGTTGCAACAGGTTTCACCCTCGCCACGTTGATTGCAGCAAAAGAACACATGGTGTTTAAAAAAACTCATGGAGTTTCCTTGAATTTAAGAAAATATAATTTGGTCTATTATCCGATAAAGCATGTTAGACATGCTTTATCAGGGGGTTTTTAATTTGGTCTGTAATTTTCAGCCTGTCTCAACCTACCAGCCTATGCTGCCACAGGCGGCAAACCAGCGTCGGCGCGGTATTGCGCATACAGCTTTTGATGCAGCTCGTTGGGGTAGGTATCGGGGTCGTGCATTTTGAGACCGTACCAGTCATGGGCTTTGATGCTGATGCCGAAATCGGCGAACCAATGTTTTAGCTCGGTAAATTCTTCATCATCATCAAAGGCATATTCGCCCAATAAGGCTTCGCTCAAGGTGCGCCCTGGTTGTAGTTCAAACTGGCCTTCGCTGTCAAAACGCACAATCGGCGCATGAGCAATATCGACCCCTTCTGGGCCATGCCAATAACCATACAAATGCTTATCGTCATCGACCGCGACAAAGGTAATGCAAGCACAGACGGCTTCGATCGCTTTAATATTTGCCGCAATCTCTGGCTTGGCTCGCTCTTCCGCCGTTAAGTACGAGGTATCTAATAGCTCTGGTGTCACCCCAATTTGCAATAAATGACAATGCATTGCTTCCAGCGGGTCAAGATAATTATCTGGGTCGGGCTGGCGATTGGCTTCCATTGCCACCAGTTTGACCAAATCCTCGGGCGCGCTTTGGCCTTTTAGGATATGGGTTTCAAACTCAGCTAGGCTAGGCATATTGACGCTCCTCAAAGAATGCAGCGTTTGGTTTTTGTGCTGCTGTTATTTATTCAGCGGTAATCGTGCGTACCCCTGTTGCTGTGCCTAATAACAGCACGTTGGCAGGGCGGGCGGCAAACAAACCGTTGGTCACGACACCAACAATCTGGTTAATCTTAGTCTCTAAGCCGACAGGATCACTAATTTCTAAGCCATGTACATCCAAAATTACATTGCCGTTATCGGTAATCACCCCTTGGCGCAGTTTGGGTATTCCCCCTAATTTGGCTAATTCCCGCGCTACATACGCATGTGCCATCGGGATGACTTCGACAGGCAACGGAAATTTACCCATCACCGACACCAGCTTAGAGCCATCGGCGATACAAATAAATTGACTGGCGACAGCGGCGACAATTTTTTCGCGGGTTAATGCTGCCCCACCGCCTTTAATCATATGCAAACCGGCATCGACTTCATCAGCACCGTCAACATAGAAGGGGATTTCTTGTACTTGGTTCAAATCCAATACACTAAAACCATGCTGCTCTAGGCGTTGCCGCGTGGCTTCGGAACTGGCGACCGCACCACTAAAACGGGCTTTATACGGGGCGAGGGCATCAATAAAGCAATTCGCGGTTGAGCCTGTACCCACACCAATCACTTTGCCTTCGGGCATCTGTGCTAATACCCAATCAACGGCGGCTTGCCCAACCGCTTGTTTCAATTCGTCTTGTGTCATGTTTGTCATGTGCGTGATCCCAGATTTGCAAAAAATTGCAGGGATTGTACCAATGGGCAAGCACCGGGTAAGCATTGCGCGATTTTAGCTAGTCAAAATAACGCCGCCCTTGTTCAAAACGCGCCGCAAAATAAGGGTTATCCAAACTGGTGATATGAATATGCCCCCCTGTACGCGGCGAATGAATAAAGCGGGATTGCCCAATATAGATACCAACATGCGAATGCGGGCGGTTCATCGTATTAAAAAAGACTAAATCACCGGGGCGTAATGCGGATGTTGGAATGACCCATCCCCGTTTGGCAATATCGGCGGCTGAACCGCGCATCTCTTTTTTAATCGCTTCGGCATAAACATAACTCACCATGCCGCTGCAATCCAAGCCTGCTTCTGGGTTTTTGCCGCCAAAACGGTAGCCAATTTCGAGTAAGCCAAGGGCAAATAACGCCACTTCTTCACCCAAACGCTGCATCGCTCTGCCCACAGGAGCAGTACTGGTTTTGTTGTGGCTAGGGGCGTTAGCAAACGCCGGCGGTTTGTTTAGCACAGGATTGGCGGTGGCGGGACGTGGTGCAGTGTGTTGGAGTGATTCAATCAACGCCCGGATTTCGTCTTTATCGTATTTCGGTGGCTCATTATCAAAAATCTTTTCCATGCCACTCAAACGCATCATCGCACGGTCTGAGGCATCCGGCTGATAACGGTTCTTAGTGGTGGGTGGAGGATTGATCGGTATCGGCTTGCTCGGTATCGGCTTATTCAGTTGAGACGTGTGGCTCGATTTTGCTGCAACAGCTTTACTGTCTTTAACGTTTTTCGTGGGCTTGCTTGCGGTGTCAAAGTAAGACAAGGCTTGTTCACGTTCGCTGACATTGGGAGCGGCAAGGCTGGATGCACTGCACATCGCTAAGGTGAGCCAAGTCAGTAAGGCACGTTGCGGTAAGTCATGTAAGTAATTCGTGTTTTCTGGAGGCATACAAAGCACATCGGGCAAAGAGTCGGCGAAAATAGGAATTTTTCTTCAGGAATGCAAGCCATGTCATTGCCAACTTCATCCCTCAGTTTAACAACACCTCGGTTATTACCGGCGGCCTGTTTGCTCAACGGCACATGGCAGCAAGCCGCTGACCAACGCACGTTTTCCGTCCTTGACCCCGCAACCGGGGACGAGTTGGCGCATGTTCCCAATTGTGGCGCGGCAGAAACCGAACAAGCGATTACCGCCGCCAATGCCGCATGGCCTGCATGGCGCAAACTCACGGCGAAAGCGCGTAGCCAAATTTTGCAAACATGGTTTGCCCTGATTAACACCCATGCCGAGGATTTGGCGCGGCTGATTACCGCCGAATGTGGCAAGCCGCTGGCGGAAGCGAAAGGCGAAGTCGCTTATGGCGCGTCGTTTGTCGAATGGTTTGCCGAAGAAGCGAAACGCGCTTATGGCGAAACCCTCCCTGCACCCTTGGCGGATAAGCGTTTATTGGTCATTAAACAGCCGATCGGGGTTTGTGCTGCGATTACGCCGTGGAATTTCCCACTGGCGATGATTACGCGCAAAGTCGCCCCGGCCTTAGCCGCAGGCTGCACCGTGGTGATTAAACCCGCCGAACAAACCCCACTCACCGCCTTGGCTCTGGCCGAATTGGCGCAAGAAGCCGGTTTCCCGCCGGGGGTGATTAACGTGATTACCGGCGACCCGATTGCGATTGGTGGCGTGCTCACCGCCAGCCCCGTTGTGCGCAAATTGTCGTTTACCGGTTCTACCGAAGTCGGGCGTTTGTTGATGGCGCAATCTGCCCCCACGATCAAAAAGTTGTCGCTGGAACTGGGGGGCAATGCGCCGTTTATCGTCTTTGATGATGCCGATCTTGATGCCGCCGTCGAGGGCTTGATCCTTGCCAAATACCGCAACACCGGGCAAACCTGTGTTTGTGCGAATCGCATCTTGGTGCAATCTGGCGTGTATGACACGTTCGCCGCCAAACTCGCTGCCCGTGTCAGTCAATTCCACGTCGGGCATGGTACTACCCCCGGCGTAACCCAAGGGCCACTCATTGACAGCAACGCCCTCGCCAAAGTCGAAGCCCATGTGGCTGACGCATTGGCCTTGGGGGCGACGGTATTAACGGGCGGTGCGCGGCATAGTTTGGGTGGCAATTTCTTCCAACCGACCGTATTAGCCAATGTCACCCCCGCCATGCGCGTCGCCCGTGAAGAAACTTTCGGCCCCATCGCACCTTTGTTCCGTTTCGACAACGAAGCCGAGGCCATCGCCCTAGCCAACAACGTCGAATCCGGCCTTGCCGCCTATTTCTACAGCCGCGACGTTGCCCGCACCTTCCGCGTCGGCGAAGCCTTGGAATACGGCATGATCGGCATTAACACCGGCGCAATCTCCAACGAAGTCGCCCCCTTCGGCGGCATCAAACAATCCGGCCTAGGCCGCGAAGGCTCCCGCCACGGCTTAGACGAATACTTGGAATTGAAGTACCTGTGTTTTGAAATTGGGGCGTAATTTTTATAGACCAAATAAAAAATTGCCACATAAGCCATGCTAGAGATAACCTAATCGGTTATAGAGTGAATTTCTAAGCGTTGCACACTGCCGTAGGGAATGGGGATTTGTAGGGCGGTATGGAGGCTTAGGTGTTGTTGATCTGCCAATAGCAGGCGGATTGCCCCGGCGTGGGTGAAGGCGACGAGGTGGGATTTTCTTGCGGCGTGGGCGGTTTCGGTCGCTTGATTTAGCCAATCCCGTAAACGTTGCTGCATCTCGCTGGCTGATTCGCCTTGAGGAGGGCGGAAGTGGGGGAGGTCGGCTGCCCATGCGTCGAGTGCGTTGGGGTCGGCTTGGTGGATGGCTTCCCAGGTTTGCCCTTCCCATGCCCCAAAATTGATTTCAGCTAGCCGCGCATCAATCAGAACGTTGGAATAAATTGTGGTGGCGAGTTGCGTACAGCGTTGTAAAGGGCTGCTATAGACCAGAGCTGTGTTGGCAGGGGGAAGTTCTGGCGTAAGTTGGGTAGCCAACGCATTGACTGGTTGCAGCAATGCAACATCTAACTGCCCATAACAAACCCCCGGCGCAATCGCGGGTTGGGGGTGGCGTATAAGGTATAGCCACATGGCACAGGCTGACTAAACGCTTAAACGCCTTTGCCTTGGAACGACAACAACAAACCAAGGTAAAACGCCACTTCGGTGCCTTGTTGTGTCGCGCCCAAACAATCACCGGTGTAACCACCAAGATTACGTTGTAATAAACGTGCAAACCAAGCCGTGGTTAAGGCCACCAAAATACATGCTAAGACGGTACGGGCGGGGCTAAGGGCAAAAACCCAGAGTAAAGAAAACAGCGCGAAACCACCGGATACCATCAGGCCAGACCAGCTTAAACGGGTGGCAAGGGGCTTAGATTTCGAGGCGGCATCTTCACGCACATAATCCATTGTGTAGAGCAAACAGGTGGAAGCAAACCGCGAAACGGTATGCCCGGCGACGAGAGCAGCTGGGATCAAATATTGCACTAATTCGACCAAGGCCATGAATTTACCAAGTAACACCATCACCAGTGCGACGACACCAAAGCTGCCGACACGCGAATCTTTCATGATTTCTAAAATTCGTGCTTGCGTCCAACCACCGCCAATGCCATCCACCATATCGGATAAACCATCTTCATGAAATGCCCCGGTTAGATAAATGGTCAGCCCCATTGCTAACAGTACTGCAATGGTCTTAGGCCAAAACGCCGATGCCAGCATAAACGCCAGCGCACTTGCCAAGCCAATGACCAGACCAATTGCCGGAAAGAATGGCGCGGCACGATTTAAGCTTTCAGCATCGTGCCCAACCCATGCGGGTACAGGCAAACGGGTAAAGAAACGGAGCGCGGCAAAAAATGGTTCAAGAAAATGCTGGCGAAGGAGGTTCATGATAGGTGGGAACTGATGGAGGGCGAAGGGGAATAGCGTGAAACTGTAGCACGAGCAATATGGTCAGTTGTTAGCGATTGCCTGCTTTCACTCACACCTTGTTACTAATTACAAAATATCGAAATATCCTGTATCAAGGCAGTTGTTACTAGGAAATTAATAAGGAATAAAAACATGCACGACTAATCTATATGTGCCTGCAAATTCGTGCCAAATAGCCATAAACGCAATATAGGCTGGCAGGATTGTCAATCAGACTTTGGTATTCCTTTGTGTATCTTATAGTAAAAAACTGAAAGCCTAAGCTAATCAGTGTAGTATTTATGGTGGGTTTGGCATTCAGCCCCATGAATGATGAAATCCTGCATAAATATACAAATTTAAAAGAGCGTTTTGCCACTCTAGTTACTCTAAAGAGCAGCAGAATAGCTTAGCTAGTAATAAAAATTTATCCCTTATTTTTTAAACTCGACAGCAGTTCACTTTAGGACACCTAGTTATTTAAGAGGTATCAAAAATGCGTGCTTCTCCCCAAAATCATCATGTTTCTCAAGGAAAAAATCGCGCTCGTGAAACTTCCGATGCTGTTGAAACAAAAGAGGATAACGGTTCAGTTGCTTCAGTACAGCAAGCGTTAGCAGGGACAGTAACGCTGCCCGCCAATTCGGCACAACGGCAAGGTCATCATGATGCGAGGCTAGATGGTAATCCACTTGCCCACGAAGATTTAATACCTCAAGAAGGTAAAGTAAAAACAGCAACACGGCATCCAATTGACGAGTTAATTGAAGTTGCGGCTGACGAAGATAAAACTCGTCTTGCAGAAGCGGCAAGTATTTGGAAAGAAATTGCTGAACTACGCGAGCAGCAAAAAGGCGATGGTATGGATACCAGTAGCCTTGATGCAGCATTGCGTGTTGCCGCCGATCAAACCGATCAAGCGAGCAGCGGCAACATTCGCAGTGGGCGTACCGACTATGC
>CAZOBT010000002.1:29345-32906 GCA_964578025.1 uncultured Rhodocyclaceae bacterium
AATGTTTGTTTGGATGTACACAGCGCGAATCAACAGGTCTTACAAGAACTGTTGCAGCCTAAGGAGTTACCTGTCGCTTAAGTTAGGTATTAATTAGTTAGGCATTAAAGTAGTAACAAGGTACAAATAAAAATGGCGATCATTATTGATCGCCATTTTTATGTTGTGGTGTGATGTACAGATGCGTAATTAGCAGCTTTTCACATAAGCATCTGTCAGTGTGGCTAATTCCGCTTCGGGGGTGAAATTAAGCACTGCGCCATTAACGCAATAACGTAATCCCGTAGGGGCTGGCCCATCGGGAAAGACATGGCCTAAGTGTGCCGAACAACGTGCGCACAAAATTTCCTCCCGGCGCATGCCATAGCTTTCATCAAGTTGTGTCACCACATTTTCGGGGGCAATACTGGCAAAAAAGCTCGGCCAACCTGTCCCTGAATTGAATTTTTCTGCTGAAGAAAATAGCGGTAAACCACAACAAACACAGCTATATACCCCTACCAGCTTGTTATCCAGCAGCCCACCGCAGAATGGTGGCTCTGTCCCATGTTGGCGGGCAATTCGGTATTGTTCTGGGCTAAGTAAGGTCTGCCATTCTGCCGCGCTTTTGCTAACCACTGGGCTATCTACGGGCGGCGTTAATGTGCCATCTTGAAAGACCCGAACCTTCATGCCTTACAGTCCACTAGCAATAAGGAGATGTCATCGGATTCAGGAACTTCACCCGTATGTTTTGCTAATGCGTCACGCAATGCCTCATAACGCGAGGCGGCAGAAACGCCTTTCACTGCATGTAAAATACTGGGAATGCCAAATTGTTGCCCCTGTTTATTTTGTGCCTCAATCATGCCATCGGAGAACATGAGCAGTTGGTAAGAGTCTTGCCATGTAAAATGCACTGGTTCTGCATCAAGGTCATCATTGCTGATAATCCCCAAGGGCAAGCCTTGTGATTTAAAGTGATGTACCGGAATGCCTTTCTCATCAAGCACAATTGCTTCTGGCATCCCACCTACCCAAACCTGTGCAGTATGGCTAGCTTTATCGAGGCGCGTTAAGGTAGCGGCAACAAAGCGACCAATTGGCATGGATTCTTTAAGCTGTGAATTAATCTCTTGGATGATTTCTTGTAGCGATTGATCGGCAGCGACCATACGATAAAAGATCGAAATCACAGGCAGTACGCTAATCGCTGAACTTAAACCATGCCCAGTGGCATCCGCAATCAAGGTATATAAATTACCGCGTGGGCTAGTAGCGGCAGCAATAATGTCACCACTAAAGTTTTGTGCAGGTTTAATCCAGTGTTTAATACGTGGATCACGCAGACCGGCACGGTCAAGCTGCTTATCAATTAGCTTAATGGCAAGGTTTTGCTCTGTTTGGGTTTGGTCGTAGAAATTCTGTAAGAGCACCGCATTTTCTTTTAATTTATCTTCTGCTTGTTTGCGCTCACTAATATCGCGTACTACTTTGATATGTTGTAAACGACCATCTAATGAGACTCGAGTAACGGTTAACTCCGCTGCAAATACACTGCCATCTTTACGCAAGGCTTGAATTTCAACATTGCGATGCAAGGTCTCATTTTCTTGGCCTGAGCAATTTACTTCTTCAATCTCTGGTAACAAAACCCGTATGGATTGCCCTTGCAATTCTTGTGGCTTCCAGCCGAACAGTTGTTCGGTAGGCGTGTTGGCACTGGTGATTTGTCCATTAGGGTCAACCGTGAGAATGGCTTCCATTACTCCATCCGAAATGACACGCACCCGATTCAGTGTTTCTAAGAGGTTCTGTTGCAAGCTCAACATGCGTTGTACCGAACGTAATTTCGCTTCTAAGACAACGAAATTGATCGGTTTGGTCATGTAATCATCACCACCTGCTTCTAAGCCTTCAACCAAGTTTTCATCACGATTGAGGGCTGACAGGAAAATGACGGGTACCCAACGGTCTTGACTGATCGCCTTAATTGCTTTGGTGGCTTCAAAACCATTCATCACAGGCATCATGATGTCCATCAAAATAAAGTCTGGACGTTCTGCAATGAATTTTTCGACAGCTTCCGCACCGTTTTCCGCCAAAATGACTTGATGCGATAGCTTTTGTAAGAAAACCTGCAAGATGTGCAAGTTAACCTTGTTGTCATCAACTGCAAGAACTTTCAGTTTCGGGGTGGTATGTTCCATAAGCCTGCTTCCTGAAATCAATGTACGTTGATTGTGGCGCGAACCGTATTGCCACAACCTAAGTATTCAACCGAATCAAAACTCATTGCCCGTGCTAGCGCGATTCCCCGTCCGTTGGGGTCATAAGCACGCACTGGATCGAAATCAAGGTATTTATTCCAATCAAATCCGTGGCCTTCATCCTCAATCGTCACCGTCACCATGTCAGGAGTACGACGTACTGCCAATTTGACCTGTTTATGTAAGTTTTCTGGCAACAAGGCACGACGTTCGATTTCCTCTTGCCACATATTGTCGAGTTTTAATTGCTGCTTCTCTTGGTAAGTAATTCCATAGTTGCCATGTTCAATGGCATTGACCAGCAATTCGGCCAAACCAATAACAAACGCATCAGGGCGCGGCGTAATTTGGGCGATTAAGGAGGAAATTAGGGGGACTTCACGAATTTGGCGCAAAATAAACTCCCCGTAGGTCAGGCTATTTAGGGCTTCGCGTTGCTCTTCAAGCGTGCGATGCACCGCCTCGTGCCGTTCTCGGTCATCTAAAGCTGCTCGCAAGATGGATAACAACAAAGATGATTCATACGGGCGGGTCAAATAGTAATATGCGCCAGCATCAATTCCTTCTTGTACTTGCGCTGAGGTATTTGCCACGGTTTGCATCACCACAGGCAGCATTTGCAAGCTTGGTGTTGCTTTAATCTTTCGGAGTAGTTCCAGACCATCCATTTCTGCTATTGGCATAATCCGATCTAAAAGAACCACACGAAAAGCATCTGGCTGCGCCTGCAATAACTCCCAAGCCTCTGCACAATTATCCACAGGCACAGGATCAAACTCGCTGTTTTCCATAAAAGAGCAAAGAATGGCTAAATTCAGCGGTTCATCATCAACAACGAGAATGCGCGTTTTATTCATGGTGAGCAAAGGGCAAAGAGAAAATTGGATTGAATGATATATGGCAACAGCGAAGAGCAGGCGGAGTTTTTGGTCATTTTTGATTGTTTGTGACTAGCAGATTTAATTTCCGCGAGTATAAGCATAGTCAAGAAGGTTTTGCGCACAATTACACCAAAGCAGGGCTTGTAAAATCAGTAAATCTGCAAAACTGCAAAACCGCCGTCTTGTTAAGCCGTATTGGCTTTACCTTGCCTGCCTTCCTGTTGTTGTAATGCCCACATTTGGGCATATGTCCCATTTTGCTGAATCAATTCTTGATGTGTACCACGCTCAATGATGCGGCCTGCTTCCATCACCAAAATTTGATGCGCATTCATGATGGTGGATAAACGATGGGCAATGATTAAGGTAGTGCGCCCGGTAGCTGCTTGTTCGATTTGTTGTTGAATGGCTTTTTCCGTTGTGGAATCTAA
>CAZOBT010000003.1:0-23297 GCA_964578025.1 uncultured Rhodocyclaceae bacterium
CGTGTGATGGATCACTTAGAGCGTAAGAGCCTTGATCTCAGCCGCTTACAAACCTTGGTGCTGGATGAAGCCGACGAAATGTTGCGTATGGGCTTTATCGATGATGTAGAGTGGATTCTTAAGCATGTGCCTAATACACGTCAGACCGCGTTGTTCTCTGCGACCATGCCTGAGCCAATCCGCCGTGTCGCCTCGGCCTATTTGCGTGACCCCAAAGAAATCCGCATCAAAACGGCTACCACGACCTCAGTGACAATTCGCCAACGTTATGTACAAGCCAGTGGCGCGCATAAATTGGATGCACTGACCCGAATTTTAGAAGCCGAAAGCAATTTGGATGCAGCAATTATCTTTGTGCGTACCAAAACCGAAACAGTTGTCTTAGCTGAAAAACTCGAAGCCCGTGGCTATGCGGCGGCAGCTTTAAATGGTGATTTAACACAGCAATTACGCGAACGCACCATTGAACAATTAAAGAACAACAAGCTGGACATCATTGTGGCGACCGATGTCGCGGCGCGTGGTTTGGATGTGGCGCGGATTTCGCACGTTATCAACTACGACATTCCCTACGATACCGAAGCTTATGTGCACCGTATTGGTCGGACAGGGCGTGCTGGGCGTGAAGGCACGGCGATTCTGTTTGTGACTCCTCGTGAAATGCGCATGTTACGTACCATTGAACGGGCGACACGCCAACCGATTGAACCTATGCCTTTGCCGTCTTATGAAGCGGTGGTGAATCGTCGTGTACAGCAATTCAAAGACGGAATTGTTACCGTCTTAGGTGAGCAAGATTTGACCTTCTTCCACGGCATCTTGGCACAGATGCAGCAAGAGCAAAATATTGGCCTGAAGGATTTAGCCGCTGCATTGGCGTATTTGGTACAGAAAGATAAGCCTTTATCACCAAGCGATTCTCTACCTGAACAGCCAGCATTTGCTGAAGTACAAGCTGGTCCTGGCGGTTGGGTGCGTTACCGTGTGGAAGTTGGGCGTAATCACGAAGTTACGGTGAAAAACATCGTCGGTGCGATTGCTAATGAAGGCGGTATTCCTAGCCGCCAAATCGGGGCAATTCGTTTGTTTGATGATTTCAGCACCATCGAATTACAAGCCAGCGTTCCTGCCCAAACGATCAACGCCTTACGTCGGGTGCGTGTGCGGCAACAACCCCTGAACATTGCACCAGACACTGGTGCAGGTGGTACGGGGGGTTCTGGCGGCTATTCTGGTGCCCCCCGTCGCTCAAATAACTCCGGTGGTTATGGTGGTGGGCGTGAACGTGGCGAACGCAGCTATGGTGAACGTAACCACGAAGGTGGTGGTCGCCGTGGTGAAGGTGGCGGTCGTAATTACGAAGGGCGTGGCGGTGAGGGGCGTGGCTTCCATGATCGTGGTGGCGAACGCGGTGGTGAGCGTCATCGCGGTGGTAACGGTGGCAATGGCGGTAAGCGTCACTCCAACTAATGTGTTATGCCAAGTGCTTGTGGTAAACAAGCACAGCGGTTAATGGCACGATATTACGCAATCGTCCGAAAAATCGCGGTGTAGAGAGGATGTTTTGCGGTAAGCTAGAATGATCGACTCCCCCTTGAGTCTCTCTTTCTTGCCCCGCAAGTTTCCTCTCTATGTCACAAACAAATTCTTTGCGTACAGCCAAAACGGCATTTTTTGCCGTCGCCGTTTCTTTATTGACTTTAGTCGCATGGTGGGGATATAGCAATTATGCTTCCCAGATTAAAGTTGCAGAAAGCCGCAGTAAAAACCTCGCGGCTTTGCTCAAGGCAAATTTCCTCTCTTCGTTGACGAAGATAGACTTAAGTCTCAAGGACTTAGGTGGTAGTTCCGGGCAGTTGATTTTGCAATCCGCCTTGTCGCCCTCGTATGTCGAAGAAGTGACTAAGACATTGAGCCAAGCCTTGTCGACGACACCGCTGGTCAAGGATTACGCCTATGTTGATGCCAAAGGGCATATCGCCTATGCCTCCTCGCCTGCTTTATTACAGATTGATATTTCTGTCAGCAGCTATTATCAACAGGCAATAAAAGAAAAAAAGACGAATTTACTCTTTGCGGCTGATCCGCCCAAGGTTAAAGACCAAGATTACGCCTTAGCCTTAGCACGTCCCGTCTTAGCCAGTGATGGGCGTTTCCTAGGGATGGTACTTGCCCTTGTTGGGCAACAAGCGATGGCTCAACTTGTGCCTAGCGATGAAGTGGATGGGCAAACCCGTTTACACGTTTTACCGACGGACGCAATTACCCAAGCCGGTTTGCCTAGTCTCGCTGCTGATGGCAAAGCGGGAACATTAACCATGCAATCGGCGGCGGATGGTGTCGCGCGCGTCGCGGCCTTTACGCCAGTCGCCCCCTATCCACTTTATGCGGTGGTGGCAGTTGCCAAGCCAGGGATCGTGCTGTGGTTAGGCCAAATCGTCTTGGCAGTTGCTGTGTTACTCGGTGTACTGGTAATGCTGTGGCAAGCCTTGCGCAAAGTCGGGCAGGAACATCGCGATTTACAACAAGCAATCAACACACTTACTGCCAGCAACGAACAAGCACAAAGTGAATTAGCCGAGTTAGCCGGAGGCTTACAGGCTTGTGCCTATCCGGTAGTCATCCGGGATCAAAAAGGTGATTTTGTCTTTAGCAACCGTGCGTTTGCCTTGCAATACGGCACAACGCCTGATGATTTACGCGGGAAGAACGACAGTGCCTGTGGCCTTGCCAACCTTGAGTTAGCGCGTTTACACAGTGATATTCGCAGCAGCTTAGAACAGGGTAATACCACTCAAAAACTCCGCCACATCACCGATGCGGCTGGGAAAGTGGAGCATACACAAGTCGTAGAAGTGCCGTTTACCGTGGCAAACAACGCTGGGCGTTTATTACACATCGAGATTCCTGTCGATCAGATTTACGCTGAGCAAGCCGATGAAGTGGCTAAGGTCAAAGAATTAGAAGCCTTGTTACGCGCCAGTGGTGATGCAAAATGGCTATGGAATTTGCGTTCTGGGCAAATGATTGGTGATGCCGCATGGCAACAGCTTTTAGGTCTGAGCACCCCAGCAAACCAAGCTCACGCTGCAATTCTGTTTAGTGATTATGAGGCGATGTTGCCCGAGGCTGAACGCAACTCGCTGATGCAGCAATTATGGACTGCGTTGGAGGAAACAGGCAGTTTCGTCCTGCATCATGTGTTACAAGCACAAGATGGTGTGACACGCCATGTTGCGTTACATGGTGTTGTTTTAGAACAATCCAACAATGGGCAAGCCCATGTGGTGGTAGGGGTGTTGCGGGAGCGTGCGCAAGCACCACAGACACCACCCACTATGCCTGTACCCGTTGCGACAACAGAAGCCACAACGGAAACCATCACCGAGGAGACACAGCACGCGCTAGCAGCGAAGGAAGCTGCAATGGCGGCTGAATTGGCAGAAATCCAGCGGTATTGTGCCGACTTAGTGCATAGCATTACCCGCTTAGGTCAAGGCATGTTTACCATGCTGGAAGTATTGGTGCGCCAACCTCGTCTTGGGCAAGATGGCGAAAATGCGGTTGATACCTTAGAGGCTCTCTCTCATGAGCTATTGCTCTTAGTCGGCGCAACTCCACCCGAATTGGAACGCCCAGAAATTGCATTAAACACAGTCAGCCCTAGCGAAGCGTCTCCCCCACCTGTCGCTACTGTTGCTACTGTCTCAACGAAGCCAGCCGCCCCAACAAGCACGGTGGCAGAAACACTGGCAGCAGTTATCCCAAGTAACAGCAGTACGCAAATCCCAACGACTTTACCCAAACTGAACCCGGCTGAGATTGTCCTTTCGCCTAGCCGTTGTCATCTGGTGAGCTTGGCGCAAGAGGTCGCCATTGCTTGTCGCGAAGCGGCAGATCAACAGGGCTTGCAACTGCATGCCGAGGTTGTTGAAGAGCTAGTGGCGCAAGAAATTGATGTTGATCCAGTGTATGTAAAGCAAATTTTGCAGCATCTTTTGCAAAATGCGATTGCCCATAGCTCGAAAGGCCGAGTGAGTTTGCGGGTGCAAACCGCAGATCACCCAGAAACTGTCGTCTTCCGTGTTGCAGATACTGGGGTTGGGATTAGCCCTGAACTGTTGCAAACGCTGCTGGCAACGTCTGCAAACGAAGCGGCTAACGATAACCAAGTATTAGCTGGGATTCCTTTGTGCCACAAGCTCGCCGAACGGATGGGCGGCGTATTACATATTGAATCAACGCGTGGGCAAGGCACGGTGTGCACGCTCAGCTTGCCCTTACGTTGCCCCCGTCAAGCCCCACGCCGCACCTCTGATTCTGCGCCCAACGCAATACCAACAACCTCACCAGCAAGCACGACAACAAGTCCTAACACAGATCACAAAACCGCTTTTGCCCAAATCCCTTACGCAGAACGTCAGTCCTTGACAGGGGCAGTGGTTATGCTGGTTGATGACAATGCAATCACTCGGCAAGTGGCGAATGGCATGTTGGAATGGATGGGCTGTCAGGCAATTCCTTTAGCCAATGCCCATGAAGCCTTGGCTCGTATTCGCACAACCTCAGTAGATTTACTCTTGGTCGATATCAAAATGCCGGGCATGAATGGGCGTGAACTCACCCGTTTATTGCGCCAAGGAGAGGCCGGGGAAGCCGCTAAGCTGATTCCAATTATCGGCTTAGATACGCAGATTACTGACGAAAAGCGGCAAGACTGCCAAGCCCTAGGTATGTTTGATTGCGTGTCTAAAGCCATTGATTTAGATGCCTTAGCTGAGGTTCTGCTTAATGCGGCGAGAACGAACCCAGAAACTTTCTTGGTAGCTAGTCAAACCACCGACACTACCGCTAACGATATTGAAGCCTCGGTGATGGAAATGTTCTTAAATGAAGAAAAGCCACAACTCGCCACACATGGCAATTTGTTAGAACGCTTAGACAGCGGTGAAGATGAGCTCGCTTGGTTGGGTGCAAGCGAAGGCAATTTTGGGACACATACCCATGCCGGTATTACAGCAAGCGATTTAGAGTTCCCGCCTCTACCTTCTTTAGAAGGCTTGTTTAGCCTGCCAGACGCGGAAGCGGCAAGCAGTCAAGCTGAGAAAACAGATGATGATCTCCCTATCACCCCAGAGACAGCAGCGACTGATGTGCCAGCCGTTGCCCCAGCAAGCGTAATAGACAGTAAGTTACCCATTCTTGACCAAGCTGGCTTGCAAGATTCTTGTATGCAAGACAGCGACTTGATTGAGCTGGTCTTACGGACGGCGTTGAACGACTTAGATAACCACTGGCATGCGTTGATTGCTGCCATCCGGCAAAAGCATGCGGGAACAGCCATTTTCTGGGCGCATACCTTACGTACTTTGATGAACCAAGCGGCTGGGGTACGTTTAGAGGCGGCGTTTAAAGCCCTAGAAAAAGAGCTGCAAGCGGAAACCTTTTCCGTTGAAGAGGCCGTCATTCTGCGTTTGCAACCAGAAATCAGCCAGTTCAAAAACGCGGCGCGGGCTTTGTTAGACGAGTTAGCAGGCGGCTAGGCCAAGTTAGGCAACTGAGTTCTTACCGCAAAATGCTACACCCATCGCCGTCGTAGAAAGATCACCAACATGACGACGGCGATGCTGCCCATTAAGGCCATCGCTTTACCAAAACCATCGTCTTCGGCGAGCCACGGCATCAAATGAAAATTCATGCCGAAAATCCCGGCAATCACACTGGCGGGCATAAATACCGTGGTGACAACGGTCAGTTGCCGCACTTCTAAGTTAACGCGATGACTGACAGACGAGAGGTAAATGTCTTGCAAACTCGTCGCCAATTCACGCAAATCTTCAAGCGACTCCAAAATGTGCATGGTGTGGTCATGCACATCACGCAAATACAAGCCGGTACTGGGGCGGAACATTGCTTCGCCATTGCGCACCAAACTGCCCAAGACTTCACGCAAGGGCCATAAATTACGCCGTAACTGGGCGGCTTGGCGTTTGATGTAATGGATTTCTTGTAAATGCTTGGGCTGCGGCACGGCCAAAATTTCTTCTTCTAAACCATCGGCGAGTTCGGCAAAGGTTTCGATCAGGCTGAAATGCTGGTCAACCACCGCATCCAACAAGGAATAGGCCAGCATATCCACGCCTTCATGGCACAAACTGGCGGCATTTTTTTGCAAACGCTCGCGCACACTTTGGAACAAACCTAAAGGCCGCTCCTGAAAGCTCAAAATAAAGTCTTTGCCTAAGACCAAACTAATTTGTTCTTGCACTAAGTCCGTTGCTTCTGCCTTATCAAGCAAAAAATGATGCAAGACCAAATAAATATAACTCGGATAAACGTCCATCTTCGGACGTTGGTCGGTATTTAAAATATCCTCCAAAACCAAGGGATGCAGGGCAAAGCGTTCGCCCAATACCTGCATCAGCCCCGGATTATTCAGTCCATGCAAATTCAGCCACACCTGTGGCAAGGTCGGCTGCCAGCGTTGTAAGTCATCCGCGCCACTAAAACGATGTTCTAAAAAGCCGTTTGCCCCATATTCAATCAAAGTCGCTACCGGCGTTTCGACTTTGGTTTCACCAATATGTACCAAACTGCCCGGCGGCTGCCCGATCTTTTTCAGGCGCGATTTACGCTGTTGGCGTTTCATTTTTTCCCCTGTGCAATCTGGTTAATTGCCCATCCCGCCGCCGCAAAGCCGAAGCTGGCGGTGACGGCGACTGCCGAGCCAAAGCCAGCGCAGTTCAACCCTTGGGGCGCGCTTGGGGCGGCAGTGGGGCTGGAGCTGGGATGCCCGTCACCGCCCGTTAAGGCGCAGCTATGATTTTGGCTGGGATAGCGCATGGCCTCGCGGGAAAAGACACAGGTAATCCCCGATTTTTTTGGGGCGCGTGGTAGCTGATGATGGCGACGCAGTTGTGCGCGGATTTTACTCAGTAGCGGGTCTTGTTCGGCACAGGCTAAATCCGCCACTTCGATCTGATTCGGGTCAAGCTTGCCCCCCGCCGCTCCCACCGTAATGATCGGCACACCCTGCGCTCGACACCATGCCAGCATCGCAATTTTGCTTTTTACTTGGTCAATCGCATCAATCACCATATCAAAGCCTTGGTTAAGCAGCGTGGCAGTGTTTTCTGGGGTAACGAAATCTTCAATACAGCGCACCTCGCAATTTGGGTTAATCGCCAACACACGACTCGCCATCGCCTCGACTTTGGCCTTGCCATATTCGTCACCCAGCGCGTGCAGTTGGCGATTGGTATTCGATTCCGCCACCATATCCAGATCAATTAAAGTGAGCTTGCCAATCGCCGTTCGCGCCAAAGCTTCCACCACCCACGAGCCAACACCGCCAATCCCCACCACACACACATGCGCCCCCACCAACCGCCCCGCCCCCGCCTCCCCATACAAACGCGCCACCCCAGCAAAACGGCGTTGGGTGTCGGCTTGGGCAGTGGTAGAAACGGTGATCGGAGCGGAAGCGGAAATTTGTTGATCTGTCATGATGGTTTTATCGGTGAATATCGGTAAATATCGGCGAAAGAAGAAGATGCAAAAACCTTAACTACCGCCCCTGTGCATGGCGGCGGTAGGCGGCGGGGGTTTTGCCTGTCCAGTCGACAAAGGCACGGTAAAAGGCTGAAAGTTCGGCGTAGCCTAGGTCGGTGGCGATTTTTTGGATGGATTCTTCGGTTTTTAACAGGCGAGCGACGGCAACATCGCGGCGGAGTGCGTCTTTGATGGCGCGGAAGCTAGAGCCTTCGGCGGCTAAACGGCGTTCTAAGGTGCGTTCCGAGAGATGTAAACTCAGGGCAACCTGTTCTAAGGCGGGGAGTTCCGGCAGGGCGGCACGCAGTTGGTCACGCACGCGCAGCACCATTTCCCGATCGCGCCGATACAAGGTGGTAATTTTCCCCGGCGCACCGGCTAAAAAGCTCGTCACCGCCGCTTCGTCACGGCGTAAGGGTAAATCCAATAAATCGGCGGGGAAACGTGCTTCTAATGCGGTTTGTTCGGGGCAAAAGTAGGAATGTGCGGTGTAAATCAGTTGGTAATCCTCAGCGTGGGCGGGGCGGGCATAAGGGAAAGTGACCGACTCTAAGGCCAGCCCGCGTCCGACCAACCATGACGACAAACCATGCAATAAGCGCAACAACCATTCAAAGGCAAACACCCGTGCTGGGGCATTACTTTCATTGGCAAGCGGTAAGACTTCCACCAGTTGCAAGCAAGCCGTATTGCCCTGTTGGCTAAGGCGCAAGGCAATATCGGGCAACAAAATCCGCAGATAACGGCTGGCGCGTTCTAAGGCTTCACGCAGATGCGGCGCGCTGGTCAAACTACGGCAGAGTAATTCAAAACTCCCCACAGGCATGGGGCGCGAAAACAGGGCAAACCCTTCATCGTCCAAGGCGAGATTGACCGTGTTATAGAGCTGGGCATAACGTTCGACCGGAATGCGGGGGGCGCGGCCTTGCGCGGCAAGGGCTAACAACTCGGGGGCAATGCCACTCGTCAACAACCACGGCTGCGGATCATGCCCGTGGCGCAACGCTCCCGCCAACATACCCGTCACAAACCCCGCCGCAACCGTGGCACGCGGGGGAGCAGAAGAAGAAACAGCCGGAGACATAGGAGATAAATCAAAGAAACACCAAGATACCCTAGGGTATCATGCCGCCCCATGACCTCGTATTGCCTCCCCCCTTGTCGAGGTAGGCAAAGTTAGCGACTGGAGCCGCCTATTCATGTTGACCTCATTACATATCAAGCACTTTAAGGCATGGAAAGATACATCCCGCATTCGCCTTGCCCCCTTGACGGTGATTTTTGGGGCAAACAGTGCTGGTAAAAGTAGTTTGGGACACTTATTACTTGCTTTAAAACAAACCACGCTATCCGCAGACCGCAAACGCCCTCTACATTTGGGGGACGAGAATGCTTTAATTGATTTGGGGACGTTTAGTGAATGCTTACATCATCATGATGTGCAAACTCCGCTAGAGTTTGAGCTAGGGTGGAAAGTGTCAGGGAAAGCCTTAGTGGTTGATGACCCCCTAAGCCACCAAAAATTTAGTGGAGATGAATTACAACTGAGCGTCGCGCTTGCAGCGGATGCCAAAGAACAACCACGGGTAGATCGTTTGTCGTATCAGCTCATCCAGCAACAGGAAAGCAAACTTGTGGTGAGTTACCGCCGCGACGCAAAAAACAAGTTAGATATTGTTTCTGAAGAATATAGGCTAGTGCGCAACACTGGGCGGGTATGGCCTTTGGATGAGCCTGACAAGTTTTACCGTATTTCTGATCAAAGCCGTGCACGCTTTAAGAATGCGGAGTTTCTTTCTGACTTTGCTCTGAGCACAGAGGCGGCATTGAATCGTGTGTATTACCTTGGCCCCCTCCGCGATCACCCCAAACGGATTTACTCATGGTCAGGAGAAACGCCTGACAGCGTTGGGCAAAAAGGCGAATTTGCGATTGCCGCTATTCTGGCAGCGAGTAATGAAGGGCGAAAACTAAGCCGTGGTCTGCGTAAACACCTCGCGCGCTTTGACGAATTTATTGCGCAATGGCTAAAAGATTTAGGTGTGATTGATAGCTTTGTAGTGAAAGCCGTGGCAGAAGGGCGTAAAGAGTATGAAGTGCTGGTTAAAACCCACAAAGTTGCAAGCGAAGTAAAAATTACTGATGTTGGCTTTGGGGTGTCACAAGTTTTACCTGCCTTGGTACAAGCATTTTATTGCCCGGCAAATGCGACGGTGTGGATGGAACAGCCAGAAATTCACCTACATCCACAAGTCCAAGCCGAACTTGCTGATGTCTTTATTGCCGCAACACAAGCCCGTGAAAATGGTAAAGAACGTAATGTGCAACTCATTATCGAAAGCCATTCCGAGCATTTTCTGAACCGCCTACAACGCCGGGTTGCCGAAGGCGTAATCGCCCCTGAAGATGTTGCCGTCTATTTTTGCCGCCCTGTTGGCGAGCATACTGAGCTTGAAGCCTTGCGCTTAAATGCCTTTGGTGAAATCGAAAATTGGCCAGAAAATTTCTTTGGGGATGAAATGGCTGACATTGCCGGACGAGCTTTAGCCGCCGCGCAGAAAAAGAAACGCCAACAAGCCACCCACCAAGGCACTGGGTTATGAAGGCAGTGATTGATACCAATGTTTTACTCGTCGCCAATGGGCAACATGAAGACATCTCCCCTGAATGTGTGATGACCTGTGTCTCTCGCCTCCAACAAATGGAAAAATCTGGCGTTACGGTGATTGATGATGGCTACCGAATCTTGGGGGAATATCAGCATAAAACTCGTTTGCATCCGCCAAAAGGTGTGGGCGATGTTTTCCTTAAATGGCTCTTACGACATATCGGCAACCCGCAACGTGTTGAGCAAGTACAAGTGAATGAGCATGAAGCGCAGGAAGATGTGTTTAGCGAGTTTCCTAATCACGAATTGCAAGCACGTTTTGACGCACCCGACCGTAAATTTGTAGCAGTTGCCAATGCTCATCCTGATAAGCCAACGATTTGGCAAGCCGCTGACTGTAAGTGGTTAGATTGGGAATCTGACTTGCGCCAGCAGGGTCTTCATGTTGAGTTTCTTTGTGTGCATGATGCGCATGTGTTTTATCGCAAGAAATTTCCTAATAACCCGTTACCGATACCAAGTGTGTAACGCACTTTAGGGGCAATCATGAAGCGATATTTCCCCCTCCTCATTTTCACCCTCTCCGCCTGTTCGCCCACCCCCACCCCGCAAGGCCAGTATCAAGGCTATGTTGAGGGGGAATATGTGTATTTGGCTTCGCCGCAGGCGGGGTTTGTGCAGGAACTGCCGTATCAGCGGGGGCAAACGGTAGCGGCGGGGGATGTGGTGGCACGGTTAGCGGCAGAGCAAGAAACCGCTGGGCTGGCGGAAGCGCAGGCCAAAATTGTTGCCGCCGAGGAGCGCGTAACGAATTTGCAAACGCCGCATCGTTCGCCCGAAATTGCTGCCTTAACCGCGCAAGTGACCGCAGCACAAGCGGCTTTACGGCTGGCACAAAGCCAACTCGCAGAGCAAGAAAAACTCGCGGCGGCGCACTTTGTTGCTCCCACCAAACTTGCCGAAGCCCAAGCGCGGCGCGATGGTGCTGTGGCAAATTTAGAGGCCGCGCAGCAGCAATTAGCCACCTTGCGCCAAAGCCTCGGGCGTGGGGCAGAGATTAAAGCCGCCACCGCCGACGTTGCCGCCGCGCAAGCGCAAGCCGCGCAAAAAGCATGGGCGGTGCAGAAAAAGACGGTACTTACGCCCAATGCTGGGCAGGTTGTCGATACCTATTACCGCGTTGGCGAATGGGCAAATGCCGGAGCGGTGTTGCTCAGTGTTTTGCCAGACACCGGGCGCAAAGTGCGCTTTTTCTTGCCCGAAACGGCCTTAAGCCAAGTGCAACTGGGGCAAAGCGTCGCGGTGCATTGCGATGGCTGCCCAAACACGCTCCGCGCCAAAATCGACTTTATCGCGGCGCAAGCCGAATACACCCCGCCACTGCTGTATAGCAAAGGCAATCAAGAAAAGTTGGTCTTTCGTGTTGAAGCAAGGCCAGAAGGCAATACCCACCTGCTATATAAGGTAGGTCTGCCGCTTAAAATTGATTTGGTCTTCTAATAACCCTAAAGTTGTTTGCTGCTATCTCTAATCCATATTTGCCAATGGAATGGCAGCAAAATGCGTTACATCGTCCAATTTTTCTAGCTCTTTAATCAGCTCAGATAAATTTATCATCAATGTTTTTAGAACGACATCAGGTAGCTGTTGTAACGCCTGTGGTAGTACACCCTGTACTGCGCTTGGAATTTTCTCTAGCAGAGATTCTCCAAGGGGGGTAATCCACAGTCCTACTCTGCGCTGATCTTGGGCTTGGCGAACTTTCTTCACCATTTGTTTTTTCAAGAGCTTATCCACTAACAAGCTTGCAGTTGGTTGTTGAATTAAAAGCTTTTTACTTAAAGCATTGATCAAAATTCCCGGGTGAGTTTTGATTTCTTGTAGTAACCACATCTGTGAACTAGATACCCCACATTGGGATTCAACCATACGAAAATGTTGGCGCATTGTGCTGTAGATAATGCGGAATTGGAGCAATACGTCCAAATAGTCACTGTTTAGTGGTGCTTGATCTTTACTGTTCATTGTTGACATGAGGCGAGTGGCCAAGTTGAAGAGGAGGAGATTTTGTACTATTATATTTATCATAAATATAATTTTGGCATAGCAAAACCTGATAAATCTCTGTGTTTTGTTGCCACACCAATATACCTATAACGTTGGAGACAAAGGATGAGCACTAAAATTGGTTTATTTGGCTATGGACGTGCGGGACAGGCGGTTGCTAGGGTCTTACAAAAAGACGCAAGTGTTGAGCTTAGTTGGGTTGTTTGTGCGAGTGAGGCAACACAAAAATTAGCAGCAAAGACTTTAGAGATTCCTGTTTTTCATAACCCCAAAAACTTACCGATGGATTTATCTAAACACAATCCAGTTGACGCAATTATTGATTTTTCTGGTCGGGAAGGGATATACACCTATGCTGATTTCATTTGTAAAAATGAAATCTCATTGATTTCAGCAATTTCATCCTATACCAGTAAGGAACTTACACTATTGGAACAACTGGGTAAGTTTACTCGTGTGATGTATTCGCCGAATATTACTTTAGGTATTAATTTCTTGATGATTGCAGCAAAGCTACTCAGAAAAATAGCTCCTTTTGCTGATTTGGCGATCTTAGAGCAGCATTTTCGTGATAAGCAAGAAGTATCTGGCACAGCTAAAAAGTTGGCTGACGCACTTAATATTCAACATTCTGAGATTACCTCTTTACGTTTAGGTGGAATTATTGGGCAACATGAGGTTATTTTTGGTTTTCCTTACCAAACCATTCAGATGGTACATAACTCAATTAGCCGAGAGGCCTTTGGAACAGGAGCAATTTTCTCTCTGAAGCAATTAATCAAGAGAGAGATTGGGTTTTATACATTTGAATCAATTTTGTTATCCGAGATGAAAAAAGAGATTCTTGAAATGGCTTAAGTATTAAGAACCGAATTAAAAGTTTAATAACAAAAACTCAAGGTTAATCACCTATTTTAGGAGCTGAAGCAATGAGTCCAATCAGTCCACCAGAGCTTGTCGCCAGTATTATTTTTGCGATTGCGGTATTACACACGTTCGCTACAGGTATTTTTGCACGCCTTGCCGAAGCGCAGCCACGTCATGCGGGCTTGTGGCATTTGCTGGCAGAAATTGAGGTGGTTTTTGGCTTTTGGGCGTTAGTTTTATTTGCTGCGTTATTTTGGCTAAGTGGTAAAGAGCCAGCGATTAGCTACCTTGAAGGGCGCAATTTTACAGAGCCATTATTTGTTTTTGCCATTATGGTGATTGCGGCAAGCCGTCCGATTTTAGAAAGCGTCATGTTGATTGTGCGCCAGATAGCGCGTCTCTTGCCTATCGCGGCTCCAATTGGTGCTTATTTCTTGTGTCTCGCATTTATTCCCTTATTAGGCTCGTTAATTACTGAACCAGCCGCAATGACCTTAGCCGCATTAATGTTGCGCGATAGTTTCTTTCGTTACCATTTATCGAATCGTTTGGAATATGCAACGTTAGGGGTACTTTTCGTCAATATTTCTATTGGCGGCACATTAACGCATTTTGCTGCTCCGCCTGTACTGATGGTTGCTAGTACATGGGCATGGGATACCCCTTTTATGTTTACCCAATTTGGTTGGAAAGGTGCGTTGGCAGTTTTGCTTAATTCACTACTAATCACTTGGGTTTTCCGTCATGAACTACGCAAAAAGGGACATCTTCAGCATCACAGTGACCGCCCTTTATCGTTACCGATTACGGCGATTCACTTTGCCTTCCTTGTTGCGGTAGTGATATTTGCGCATCATCCTATAGTTTTTATGGGTTTGTTTTTATTCTTTTTAGGTTTTACTGAGGCATATAAACGTCATCAAAACCGCTTAATTTTGCGTGAAAGCCTGATGGTAGCGTTCTTCCTTGCTGGCCTAGTTGTACTTGGTGGCTTGCAACAGTGGTGGTTACAACCAACGCTAATTGGGGTCGAGCCTAGCCTGCTTTATTTTATTGCGATTGCATTAACAGCAATTACAGACAATGCCGCGCTAACCTATCTTGCTTCTTTAGTCCAAGGTGTATCGCCCGAGTTCAAATATGCCATTGTTGCAGGGGCGGTAACGGGCGGCGGTTTAACTGTGATTGCGAATGCTCCGAACCCGGCAGGAGTTGCCATTTTGCGTCCGTTCTTTACCAGTCAGGCAATTAGCCCATTGGGATTATTTGTCGCAGCATTACCCGCTACAGTTGTCGCAATTCTCGCTTTTCAGTTTCTGTAAAACGCGAAAAGCCAGCACGAGGATAGCTTGCCTTGCTAAGGAAAACACATGAAATATAAGCTTATTGAACTGTTTAGCCTACGTCATGACCAAGATAACCCAAGTAATATTGATGCGGCCATTCGGAATAGTTCACGTTTGGCTGGGACTAATTTATGGGTATTAATTTTTGCCATCTTAATTGCATCAATTGGTCTAAACGTTAACTCAACCGCTGTCATTATTGGCGCAATGTTAATTTCACCACTGATGGGGCCAATCATTGGTATTGGTTATGGAGCAGGGATTAATGACTTTCCATTGATTCGCCAAGCTGCGCGGAATTTATTGATTTTTCTTGTTTTAAGCTTAACCACATCCACCTTATATTTTTTAGTCAGTCCGCTCACCACGGCGCATTCCGAATTACTTGCACGTACTACGCCAAGTTTATGGGATGTATTAATTGCCTTTTTTGGGGGAGCGGCGGGAATTATTGGCCTAACACGTCGGGATAAATCACCAATTATTCCTGGTGTTGCGATTGCAACTGCCCTAATGCCGCCTTTATGCACCGCAGGTTATGGTTTAGCCAGCGGTAATTGGCAATTTTTTAGTGGGGCATTTTTTCTGTTCTTTATTAACAGTGTATTTATTGCCTTTGCCACGTTGTTACTGGTTAAATTTTTACGTTTACCGCAACATCGTTATATTGAGGACAAAGAACGTCGCCATGCACATATTTGGATTGCAAGTATTGTTACAGTGACTTTATTGCCTAGTATTTATTTGGCTTATCGCTTGGTGCAGGATGAGTTTTTCTTGACGCAAGCTCATCGTTTAGTCAGTCAAATTGAGCAAGATAATAAGTTGATTATCGTCGCAAGAGAAATCACTGCATCACCACACAAGATAGCGTTAACCGTGAGTGGGCAAGAGTCAGTGAATGAAATTGAAAAGGAGTTACGAGCCACATTTTCTGCACTGGGTGTAAGTAATCCAGAAATTCAAATTCGGCGTTTAGGCAGTGAGCAAATTGATGTTAGCCGCTTAAAACAAGAGTTCCAAAAAGATGTACTACGCGACACTTTAGAAAAGCTGAATGAATCAGAATTAAAAATACAAGCCCTCATTGCCGAAAATAAAAAGCTTCGTTCTGAACCTGAGCAGTTTGCCAATTTATTGCAAGAAGTTCAGATACTGTATCCACAAGTGACGTATCTCGCGCTTGCTAGGGGTATAGAGCAACCCATGCTCAAGGCTGGGAAGCTAGAAAAAGATGCAACATTTGTACTGGCAATTTCACCACGAAATAGCTTATCTAGCTCAGAGCAAAAACGCTTGCAAAATTGGCTACAAACACGTTTGCATGGTGAGCCTGTACGTTTGTTTTTCCAATAAATTAAAGGAAAACTGCGTTGGAGAATTTAGCAATTGATGTCCAAGGTTTGTGCAAACGCTTTGCCGGGAAAGCCGTGGTTAAGGATTTGGCCTTGCAAGTAGCGCGGGGCGAGATTTTTGGCTTTTTAGGCCCCAACGGCAGTGGCAAAACGACCTCGATTCGCATGTTGTGTGGCTTGCTCACCCCCGATGCGGGAGAGGGGCAGTGTTTGGGTTTGGATGTGCGGCGCGAGAGTCGGGCGATTAAAACGCAAGTTGGCTATATGACGCAGAAATTCTCGCTGTGGGACGATTTAAGTATTGCCGAAAATCTGGACTTTATTGCACGCATGTTCAGCATGGACAAGCGTCGCCAACGGGTCGAACAGGCATTGGTCGAGCTGGGTTTAAGTGCGCGGCGCAAACAGCTTGCGGGGACATTATCGGGCGGTTGGAAACAACGCCTCGCCCTTGCGGCGTGCTTGCTGCATGAACCGCAATTGTTGCTTCTGGACGAACCGACTGCTGGGGTTGATCCAACGGCGCGGCGCGAATTTTGGGACAAACTCGACGAATTAGCGGCTCGCGGCATGACAATTTTGGTGTCCACGCACTACATGGATGAAGCCGCCCGTTGTCGCCGCTTGGCCTATTTGCGTGATGGCGAATTGGTGATGCAAGGCGAGGCGCAAGCCGTGATTACGGCGCAAGGCTTATCCATCGCCAACCTCCCCCGCGCTGCGTATTTGGCGGCACAGGAGCAAAGACAATGACGCGCGTTTTTTCGTGGTCGCGCTGGCTGGGGATTTTGCTGAAAGAATTTATCCAACTGCGCCGTGACCGTTTGACCTTTGGCATGATCGTTGGCATTCCGATTATTCAGCTCATGCTGTTTGGTTTTGCGATCAACTCCGACCCGCGCCATTTACCGACTGCCGTGGTGTTGGCTGATCCCAGCCCGTTTGCACGTAGCTATATCGCCGCCATGCAAAACAGTGCGTATTTCGACATTACGCAAACCGTCGACAGCGAAGCGACGGCGGATGATTTGTTACGCCGGGGCGAAGTCTTATTTGTGGTGACGTTTCCGCCGAATTTTCAGCGCGATTTAGTCCGAGGCACGACCCCTGTTTTACTGGTCGAAGCCGATGCCACTGACCCCGTGGCGGTCGGTGGAGCAGTTGCCGTCTTGCAACGTTTAGGCCGCGAAGTCTTTGCCCCGGATTTGCCCGGTGCGAACCGGGTGCTCAATGCCAATACCGCCGCCAACCAAGTCGGCAATTTAGAGTTGCGCCTGCATCGTCGCTACAACCCCGAAGGCATTACTTCCTACAACATCGTTCCCGGCTTGCTCGGGGTGATTTTGACCATGACCATGATCTTAATGACGGGCCTTGCCATGACACGCGAACGCGAGCGTGGCACGCTGGAAACGCTGCTCGCCACGCCCGCCACGCCGCTGGAAGTCATGACTGGCAAACTCGTCCCCTACATCGTAATCGGCCTGCTCCAAGTCAGCCTCGTTTTACTTGCCGCCCGCTTTATTTTTAACGTGCCAATGCTTGGCAGTTTGCTCTTGCTGTATGGGGTGATCCTGCTCTTTATTTGCGCCAATTTGGTGGTGGGGATTACCTTTAGCTCGCTGGCGCAAAACCAATTACAAGCCATGCAAATGACTTTCTTTTTCTTCCTGCCCTCGCTCTTGCTCTCTGGCTTTATGTTCCCTTTTCGCGGTATGCCCGATTGGGCGCAAGTCATCGGCAACGCCCTGCCGCTCACCCATTTCCTGATCCTCGTGCGCGGCATCCTACTCAAAGGCAACCCGCTCCCCCTCCTCTGGGCGCACATCTGGCCTCTACTCGTCTTTATGGCAGTTGTCTTAAGCATCGGCCTAAAAACCTTCCGCCGGACGCTGGATTAGAAAATTTTCAGACCAAATTGAAAATTGGCTGATAAATAAGGCAAAACATATTTAAATTAGCTATAGACCAAATATTTTATAAATTCCCCGGACTCGCTCTGCTCCTCCGGGCTACGATTCGCGCTTTTCTTTGCAGATATTTGCTTATGCCCCCCGCCCGCCCCCTGACTTGGTTGTTTGATCTGGACAACACCTTGCATAACGCTAGCCATGCGATTTTTCCGCACATCAATTTGGCGATGCGGCAGTACATTGAGCGGCATTTGGGGCTGAGTACGCCAGAGGCGGATGCGGTGCGGCAGCGGTATTGGGAACGGTATGGTGCGACCTTGTTGGGGCTGGTGCGGCATCATCAGACCGACCCGGCGCATTTTTTGGCAGCCACCCATGATTTCCCCGATTTGGCGAGTTTGCTGCGTTTTGATCCGGCCTTGCGTCATGCCTTGGCGCGGTTGCCGGGGAAAAAGATCATTTTTTCTAACGCGCCGCGTGCTTATACCAAGGCCGTGTTGCAATTAACCGGGCTGCGCCATTTTTTTAGCGCGATTTACACCGTGGAAGATACGCGCTTACAGCCGAAACCTTTGCTTGGCGGCTTTCGTCGTTTGTTAGCCAAAGAACGCTTACAGGCACGGCGGTGTGTTTTGGTGGAGGACACCTTGGCAAATCTCGTCGCCGCCAAACGATTGGGGATGAAAACGGTGTGGATTACTGGCGGGCGCAAAAATGCACGGGCAGTCGATGTACGCTTGACATCATGCCGGAACTTACCACGCGAATTCAGGCAGTTACGGCTATAATCGCGGCCTTGTTCTGACAGCACAAAGGAGAGGCTTATGGCCGTCCAACCCGGTGAACGCCGTCTACAGATTCTGCAAACCTTGGCAGAAATGTTAGAAGCTCCGAAAGGGGAAAAGATCACCACCGCCGCATTAGCCGCTCGTGTCGACTGCTCCGAAGCCGCCCTTTACCGTCACTTTGCCAGCAAAGCGCAGATGTTTGACGGCTTAATCGAGTTTATTGAATCCAGCGTGTTTAGCCTCGTCAATAAAATCACAGCGGAACAGGAAGACGGCTTAAAACAGGTGGAAGCGATCTTGTTTGTGTTGCTTAACTTTGCCGAAAAAAATCGCGGCATGACCCGCGTCCTAATCGGCGATGCCCTCGTGCACGAAAACGACCGTCTGCAAACGCGCATCAACACCCTGTTAGACAAAATCGAAGCCGCCCTAAAACAAGCCCTACGCATTGGGCAAGCGCAAGGGGCGGTGCAGGTTAACCGTGACGTTGGCGCAATCGCCAATCTTTTACGCTGCTACGTCGTCGGACGCTGGGAACAATACGCCCGCAGCGGCTTCACCCGCGACCCCCTCAGCCAATGGCAACAACAATGGCCGCGCCTACAATTAGCCTGTAGTGCGTAGCTAAGATTTTTCATAGACCAAATATAAAGGGCATTCAACTAGCGAATTTCCTTTTGGTTTATACGGCAGTTTTTTAATTTAGACCAAATTACGCTTCCTTATGCAAATTTTCTTGCCCTTGCTCTTTGCGAGGCTTTAACCCCGGTTTCAACTGCACGTTCTTGCGCAGTTTTCTGGTTGGCGTATTCAATGGCAATCCGTTTTTTCTCACCTTCAGCAAATCGCCGCAGTACTTCACGCATGAGCGTTTGGTAGGGCATCGCATTGATGTGTGCGATTGCTTTAAAGTCATCAATCAGGTCTTGTTCCAAGCGGATTGAAATAGGCTTCAGCCCGAGTGCATCTAAAATACCCTTAGGATCAACCGCAGATACAACCGCTGATTCCATGTCTGCACCAAGTTGCCGAGTTTCCCATGCGTCGTCAGTGCCTTCAATCTTGTCACTCGTGATGTTAGTAGACATATCTTCTCCTTGTGCATAGCATCAAAAGAGGGGTAGGAGTTACATACCCTTTGCCATATAAATGCTTATCTCTTCGTTGTTGGGTGGATAAGCTGTTTTGATATAAATGCCGTCGCTACGTGGGACAAAAGCGACTTTCAGCATTGTTTGAGCATTAGTGTGACCAATAAACCAAAGCGTTGGAGGGTCTGTTCGGTGATCTTCACGCTGATCTTCCAGAAATTTACCACCTGACAGTTCCAGTGATGCAAAACATTCCAATAATTCGCGGCGTGGATTCGTTAGCCCATGTTTTACCCTAAGCTTTTCAAGAATCTTGTCGCTAATAATCAATTCCATAAAACAGAATCATCCAGATATATCTTTGTATATACATAATACAGAGCAAATCGTGTATATACAATACAAAATAAGACCAAACAAAAAAGGCATTCCTTATTGGAATGCCTGTCTGCTTTATACGGCAGTTTTTTAATTTAGACCAAATTACACTTCGCCTTTGAGCCAGCGGGCGGCATCGAGGGCGTAGTAGGTGAGGATGCCGTCGGCTCCGGCGCGTTTGAAGGCGAGGAGGGATTCCATGACGCAAGCTTGCTCGTTAAGCCAGCCGTTCTGGGCGGCGGCTTTGAGCATCGCGTATTCGCCACTGACTTGATAGACATAGGTCGGGGCGCGGAATTCGTCTTTGACGCGGCGCACGATGTCTAAGTAGGGCATACCGGGTTTGACCATCACCATGTCCGCGCCTTCGTCCAAGTCGAGAGCGACTTCTTGTAAGGCTTCGTCGGAATTGGCGGGATCCATTTGGTAGGTGTATTTGTTGCCTTTACCCAAATTCGCGGCTGAACCGACCGCATCCCGGAAGGGGCCATAGAAGCTCGAGGCGTATTTGGCGGAATAGGCCAAGATGCGGGTGTGAATATGGCCTGCTCCATCCAAAGCCGCCCGCACCCGCCCAATGCGCCCATCCATCATGTCTGACGGGGCGACGACATCTGCACCAGCAGCGGCATGGCACATTGCTTGTTTTTCTAACACGGCGATGGTTTCGTCGTTTAAGACGTAGCCAGCGTCGTCGATCAAACCGTCTTGCCCGTGACTGGTATAGGGGTCAAGGGCAATATCGGTAATGATGCCTAATTCGGGGAAGCGGGCTTTGAGTGCGGCAACCACTTGCGGCACAAGGCCATTGGGGTTGTAGGCTTCGGCAGCATCTAAGGATTTTTTGCTGGCATCAATCACCGGGAACAAGGCCAGAGCCGGTACGCCTAAACGCACCGCTTCGGCAGCGGTGTTAAGCAAACGATCTAAGGATTGCCGCACCACGCCGGGCATTGAGCCAACCGCTTCTTCGCGGTTTTCACCTTCTAAGACAAAGACGGGGTAGATCAGGTCATTGGCGGTTAACACGTTTTCGCGCATCAAACGCCGTGAAAATTCATCACGCCGCATCCGGCGCATCCGAGTGGCGGGGAACTTGCCGTAAGGATTCATACCATTTCCTTAGTGCTAATTTATTAAAATTTTTTGAAAAAAAAGCGCGGCTCAGGGAACTTTTTGCAAGTTCTCTAATTCTGAGCACGCGGATGGTTTGCGCCGTCTCCCGCTTCACCTCCCTGAGCGGGTGCCTTGATGACATCAGGGCCCTTTACCCCCCGTTTAACGCTAACCGGGGGTTTTTTTTCACCAGTGTTGCCACCAGCATTGGAGCCTGCCGTTGTTTTCTCGGGCGGCCACGTAATGCCTAACATCTTAGCAATCGCGGCTTCGGCTTCTTCAATGCCCGTTTTCTTTAAACTAGAAAACAACTGAACGGTGCAATTATCACCGAATGCTAATAAAGCTTTTTTGACTTGGCGCAAAGTTTCTAAGGATTGCTGGCGCGAGAGCTTATCGGCCTTTGACAACAAAATATGAATCGGGCGACCCGTAGGTGCAAACCAGCCCAGCATCCGATGATCTAAAGGAGTCAACGGATGGCGACAATCCATAATCAAGACAATTCCGGTTAACGGGCTACGTCCTTGTAAATAGGGGCCAAGCAAGCCTTCCCATTGGTCGCGCACGGAATCGGGGGCTTTGGCGTAACCATAACCGGGTAAGTCGACTAAGAATTTACCGGGGGCAAGCGTGAAGTAATTCAGCAATTGCGTCCGCCCCGGCGTTTTACTGACATATGCTAAACGAGTACGTGCTGCTAAGGTGTTAATTGCCGATGATTTTCCGGCATTAGAACGCCCGGCAAACGCCACTTCGGCAACGGCATCACGGGGGAGGTCGCGCAATTGCGCCACCGAGGTAAGAAAAACTGCATTTTGCAACAAGCGCATGAAAATCAACCCAAAGGACAAAAAACCGTAGCAAAAAGGCTACGTAATGATAGGAAAAGCGGGCAAAGGCATGAGAGGCCGCCCTGAGGGGGGGGAGTTGATATAGAATAGCAGGTTTGAGAAATCCGTTCCTCCGGCATCCAACCGGCACACCTAGCGTTAAAGGAGTTTGGACATGATTCGTACTACGGCACTAGCTGTCATGCTCGCCGCCACTTTCACCGCCAATGCCACTGAGACTGCAAAGGCAGACCCAGCCAAAGGCAAGGCCATCGCGGAAACCGTTTGTGTTGCTTGTCACGGTGCGGATGGTAACAGCGTTGCCCCCGCCAACCCGATTTTGGCTGGTCAAGTTCCTGAATACATCACCAAGCAGTTATCTAACTTCAAATCTGTTGATGGCAAACCCGCACTGCGTAACAGCCCTGTGATGGCAGGGATGGTTGCTGCATTGTCTGAAGAAGACATGAAGAACTTGGGTGCATGGTTTGGTTCACAAAAAACCAAGCCTTCTGTGGCGAAGGACGACAAGCTGATTGCAGCAGGGCAAAAATTGTGGCGTTCTGGCAACTTTGCCAAGGGCATTCCTGCCTGTGCAGGCTGCCACGGTGCAACAGGTGCTGGCTTACCCGCACAATACCCACGTTTGGCGGGTCAATATGCGGAATACACCGAAGCCCAGTTAAAGGCATTCCGCCTTGGCGAACGTGCTAACGATCCAGAAAAGATGATGCGTCAAATCGCTGAAAAGTTGAGCGATGCTGAAATCAAAGCTGTGGCTGAATACGCCGCTGGCTTGCGTTAATTTGCTACGCGCGACAACTTACGACAACGTAAGGTAGCCGCAAGCAACGCAAAACGCCGCCTGTTACAGGGCGGCGTTTTTGTTTGTACCTTGGCAGTAGCTCCTTGCTCGTTATAGACTGCAAGGGCATATCTCACACACTAATCAAAACGAGGAGACTCTCTTGAAAACATTGAAGCAATTACTCGCCGAGAAAACCCATCCTTTAGCCGTGGTTGCCCCTAACGACACGGTTTTTCATGCCTTGTCCGTGATGGCGCAACATAATGTTGGGGCGTTGTTGGTTCTGGATGGTGAACAGCTTGCCGGGATTTTTTCTGAGCGCGACTATGCGCGTAAGGTCGTGTTGCAAGGCAAAACCTCAAAAGATTTGCTGATTAAAGACATCATGACCGACAAAGTGGCCTACGTTACGCCAAACCACACCATCGACCAATGTATGGCTCTGATGTCCGAAAAACACTTCCGCCATTTACCCGTCTTAGAAAGCGATGGCGCAGTTGCCGGGATTGTTTCCATTGGGGATTTGGTCAAAGAAACGATTAGCCACCAACAATTCATGATCCAAGAATTGGAACG
>CAZOBT010000003.1:23397-25462 GCA_964578025.1 uncultured Rhodocyclaceae bacterium
GCAGATTATGCTGCGGCTAACGCCGCCAGTTCTTCCTCGGTAAAGCCCGCTGCCAAGCGGGCTTCGACGTTAAAGGGAGGGCGCAGGCGGGGAGCGGCGTAGGTTTGTAGTAAATGTTGGTACGTCGCCATTGGCTCTAAACCACGCGCAGCGCAAAGATAGCGAAACCATTTATCACCCAAAGCCACATGCCCAACTTCTTCTTCCAAAATAATGCGCAAAATGCGTACCGCTTCATGGTCGGCAACGCTAATGAATTTGTTGATGATTGGCGGGGTAGCATCTAAGCCTCTTGCTTCAAACAAACGTGGGACTAAGGCCATTCGCGCCAAGGCATCGTCGGCGGTACGTCCTGCCATTTCCCATAAACCATCATGCGCTGGGAAATCGCCGTAGTCGTAGCTCAAGGTTTGTAGATGCTGGCGTACCAAGGTGAAATGCTCCGCCTCTTCCTGCGCCACACCTAGCCATGCCCCGTAGTACTCCGCCGGGAAACCGCGAAAGCGATACACCGCGTCCAAGGCCAAGTTAATCGCATTAAATTCAATATGCGCGATGGCGTGCAACATCGCGGCACGGCCTTCGATACTGCCAACGCTACGTTGTTTGACTTGTGCAGGTGGTACAAGCATCGGGCGGTCAGGGCGACCGGGTGGGGCAAACGGCAAAACGGGGGCAGCTTGCCCGGATTGCCAATCCAATTCCCCGTGTTGCCATGCCTGCCATAGCGTTTGCGTCAGTGCGCACTTCGTAGCAGGGTCTGGACATTGGATGGCGGCAAGAATGGCGGGGAATAAATCCTGCGCCGAACTTGCGGCAACATTGCTTGTAGAACTTGTCGTATTTACTTGTATGCTTGTGTGCATGTCTTGCATCTCCCTAAATTCAAACCTCTTGCAAACCTTGCCAACGTTTTTTTAAACACCTAGCCCGAAGTTTACACCCCATGCAGCGTCGTCGTTTTTTGCAGCTTAGTGCCAGTGCCATGTTGAGTGGTGTCAGTGGTGCGACCAGCCAACTCGCGGGCTGTACCCCTGCCTTACGCCTGCCACCTTTTCGTTGGGAAGGCACAAGCCCCGAACGTGGGCATTTGTTGCGCCAACTACCGCAGTCTGTCCAAAGCTCCCCAACCCATCAAGAAAGCGTAGACACACTGATTATTGGCGGTGGCGTGGCGGGATTGGCAGCGGCGTGGGAGCTATCACGGCAGGGAGCGCGGCACGATTTTTTGTTGTTAGAATTTGAGGACGAGATCGGCGGTAATAGTCGTTGTGGGCAAAATGCGATTTCGGCCTACCCCTTGGCAGCGCATTATTTGCCACTGCCCCCGCCCGAGGCAATTTATGTGCGGCAACTCTTAGCCGAGCTAGGCGTATTGCGGGGCGACCCCAACGCGCTTGCCCCAGAATACGATGAACGTTACCTGTGTGCCGCGCCACAAGATCGCTTATTTCATTTAGGACGTTGGGAAGATGGCTTATGGCCGCGTTTAGGGGTCAATGTCGAGGAACGCCGCCAGCAAACCGCCTTCCTTGCCAAGATGCACCAATTGCAACAGCAACACGGACGCGACGGCAAACGGGTCTTTGCCTTACCAATGGCCTTATCCAGCACCGATCCAAGCTGGCGTGCCTTAGACCAGATCGACTTTGCCACTTGGTTGCAGCAAGCCGGTTTTACCGCCCCCAGCGTCCATTGGTTAGCCAACTACGCCTGCCGCGACGACTATGGCACGGCGCATCACCGCACCTCGGCATGGGCGGGCTTACATTATTTTGCCTGCCGCACCGGGCAAGCGGCGGGCTTAGGCCAGAATCAACACGACATGGTATTAACCGCGCCGCAAGGTAATGCGTGGTTAGCCCAAGGACTTGCCCGCTCCAGCCGCGAACGGCAGCGTACTGGGCAATTGGTCTACCGCCTCACCCAGCTCCCCCAAGAACAACATGGAAGCAAAAACTGGCAAGTTTTGGTCTATGACATCAAGAAGCAAGCTAGCTATGCCATAGAAGCCAAAAATATCATTTGGTCTGCACCATTGTTTGTTTTGCCAAAAGTCTGGGCA
>CAZOBT010000004.1:0-6089 GCA_964578025.1 uncultured Rhodocyclaceae bacterium
CGATTTTCCCCGGTTTGCAAGGCGGCCCTTTGATGCACGTTATCGCGGCGAAAGCCACAGCCTTCAAAGAAGCGGCAACCCCGGCTTTCCGCAATTACCAAGAACAAGTGGTGAACAACGCCCGTGTCATGGCGCGTGTTCTGGGTGAAGAGCGTGGTCTGCGCGTGGTCTCTGGGCGCACCGAAAGCCATGTCTTCTTGTTGGATTTGCGTGCCAAGAACATCACCGGTAAAGAAGCCGAAGCCGCCTTAGGTCGTGCGCACATTACGGTTAACAAAAACGGCATTCCCAATGATCCACAAAAACCCTTTGTGACCTCTGGGATTCGGATTGGCTCTCCTGCCATGACCAGCCGTGGCTTTACCGAAATCGAAGCCGAGCAAATTGCACATTTAATCGCTGACGTATTAGACGCACCAAACGACGAAGCCGTTGCGGCGAAGGTACGTGAGCAAGTGTCGGTTCTGTGCAAAAAATTCCCGGTTTACGGGGCGTAAAGCCATGAAATGCCCCTTCTGTGGTGCGGCTGATACCACCGTGGTTGATACCCGTATCAACGATGATGGTGATCTAGTGCGCCGCAGAAGGCGGTGTTTGTCATGCGACAAACGTTTTACTACCTTTGAACGCGCCGAGATTCATCTACCGCAAGTCGTAAAAAAGAATGGTTCGCGGGTGCCATTTAATCGCGACAAACTCCGTGCCAGCTTAGAACTGGCCTTGCGTAAACGTCCAGTCACTACCGAAGCCGTGGATGCCGCCGTAGCGGGTATCGAAGAAAAACTCCTGTCGTCTGGCGAACGTGAAATCACCGCCCAACAAATCGGCGAGCTAGTGATGCGCGAATTAAAGAAGCTCGACAAAGTGGCTTATATTCGTTTCGCTTCGGTGTATCGCAATTTTGAAGATGTCGATGCCTTTTCTAAGGCAATCCAAGAAGTGGACGTGCAATAACACACCAGCAAAACATGCGGCTTAATCGGTAGGTAGTCTATGTTTATAGACTAAACCGTTTGCATGTTGTAGCCTTCACCTAAGCACCAAATCCTCTTCTCGTTTTCTTTTTGTTTATAAGGCGATTGTCCATGTCGCACTTTTCCGCATTTGATCATGCCTGTATGGCAGAAGCTCTGCGCTTGGCAGAACTTGGCTTGTTTTCGACCACACCCAATCCACGAGTTGGTTGCGTGATTGCCAAAGACAACAAAATTATTGGACAAGGTTGGCATCAACGCGCAGGTGGGCCTCACGCAGAAGTCATTGCCTTGCAAGAAGCCGGAGAAGCTGCCGAGGGGGCGACCGCGTATGTCACGCTTGAACCATGTAGTCACTATGGGCGTACACCGCCCTGTGCCGATGCCCTGATTAAGGCCAAGATTGCCCGTGTCGTGGTTGCAATGCTTGATCCGAATCCTTTGGTCTATGGCAGAGGATGCCAGAAACTACGTGACAATGGGGTCGATTTAGGAATTGGTCTATTAAGTGCGGAAGCTGCAGAATTAAATATTGGCTTTATTTCACGCATCAATCGCCATCGCCCGTGGGTGCGTCTGAAAGCGGCTGCCAGCCTTGATGGGCGGACGGCCTTACAGAACGGCAAAAGCCAATGGATTACCAGCAGTGCTGCTCGCCATGATGGGCATCGTTGGCGGGCGCGTGCCTGTGCTATTTTGACAGGGGTAGGCACAGTACGTGCAGATAACCCCATGCTGAATGTGCGAGATGTAGAAACGGAACGGCAACCGTGGCGCATCGTTCTGGATAGCCATTTAGAAATCCCGTTAACCTCACGCTTACTCCTTGAGCCGGGTAGCCCTGTTCTGATTGCCACGATCAGCCAAGATCATGACCGAATACTCGCCTTACGCGCACTAGGCGCAGAGGTTGTGGTTTTCCCCGAAAAAGCAGGCAAAGTCGATTTGGAAGCCTTAATGAGCGAATTAGGGCAACGCGGAATTAATGAGCTACATATCGAAGCGGGGGCAAAATTAAATGGGGCATTGCTTACCGCAGGTTTAGTGGATGAAATTGTGCTTTATCTGGCTCCCTGCTTACTGGGTAATACCGCACTAGGCTTATTTGATCTGCCCTTGTTGAGCGACTTAAGCGAGAAATATCAGCTCAACATCCAAGATGTTCAGCAAATTGGGCAAGACACACGCTTCCTATTACGCCCTCTGCCCCACGCTCAGTCAAAACCAACAGGCTCTTGCGACTGAAGCTGAGGACATGCCGCATACAAAGTCGCTAATGCCGCATCAAAGTCATAATTGTTGAGTTGCAAGCTTAGTTGTGTTGCCAAGCTGCCAAACTGTGGCGCAAAACGGGCTTGCTCACGTTGCCAGAAATTTTGCGCATTAATATCTGCGGTCATAATCAGTTGCAATAACTCTTCCAGCAAAGGATCAATCGGGGTAAGGTGGTTTACCTGTGCCTTCGCCTTTGCAGATTCGTTATCGCTAGGCGCAAGATGTTGCACGGCTGGGGGCTGCACGGCTTTGACACTAGCAGGAGCTGCTGCCACAAGAGGCAAAGGAATATCCAACCAGAAACAGCTCCCCTTTTCCGCATAACTCGAAAACCCTATCTCCCCTCCCATCAATGCCGCCAAGCGTTGCGCAATCGCTAAACCCAAGCCTGTACCACCATAACGCCGTGAAAGAGAGGCATCTCCCTGAATAAAGGGTGAAAAAATTAGCTCTCGATGTGCTTCGGGAATCCCAATCCCACTATCCTCAACCTCAAAACGTAACCACAAAGGCGGGCACGAACGATTCAAACGCGATACACGCAAAGTCACTGTGCCAATGTTGGTAAATTTGATCGCATTTTGCCCAAGGTTGAGCAAAATCTGCTGCAAACGAAAGGGGTCACCATGTACCAATGTCGGCAAATCATCCGTCAAAATCTGCAAACGTAAATGCAAATACTTATTGGCGGCGGCGGGGCGTAGCTGTGCCATCACCCGTTCTAAAACATCCTGCACATCGAAATCCAGCAGGGTCAATTTTAAGCATTGCGCCTCCAGAATCGACATATCCAACATATCGCTGATCAAGCCCAATAACTTATGTGAGGCTTCATTGATTTGCTGTAAGCGATAATTAGATGTGCTATCAAACTGCTTTTGCTGCAATAGCCATGTCAACCCAAGAATCGTATTCAGCGGCGTGCGAATTTCATGATTTAAATTGGCAATAAAATGGTGATGCGCACGATTTGCAGCTTGTGCTTGTTGAATCGCTTGCTCTTGTGTGGCTAATAGGTAATGAGTTTCGGCATACAAATCCACCAGCGCGTGAGCAATTGGTGAGCAACAAGGTGGCTCTGCATGAGCTTGCACTGCACGTTCTGGATGTACTAAGGCAAAAATCTCCCTATCTGCCCCTAATAAATGTTGAAAAAGCCAATCAGCTAATACGCCGAGCACATCTCGCCCAGAAACTGCCTGTACGCCAGCCTCCCATGCCTCACGAATTTTTGCCAAAGTAGCGCGAAAATAATCATGCCCTTGACAATGGTTATCCAAGATGTGTGGCGCAAGTTTTGTTGTCGCCAATAAGGCTTCTTCTTGGGCAAAATGCAAGGCGATCAATTGCTCAAGCTGCGTGAATAACGGCTTGATCTTTTCGGTATAAGCCAACTCTTGTGCAATTAGGTGTGGTGCAAGAGCATTTATCAAATCCACCAAATCATGATGTTGTGCATCAATCTCGGGAAAACCACTCGCAAACTCATCACTCCAATGTAATAAACTCATACCAGCAATGCCTATTCATCAACATGGGGAAAAATTATGGGGCGTAGTGTTTATTTTTATAGTGCAGCTATCAGTGTTTTCTTGACAGCCTGTGCCACCGCAATACCAGAATCCACCATTCCCATCCCCCCTACGACCTTTGTGATTGATCAACACCTTGTTGATGGTGAGAGTTTAGACAACTTGCGCCCCCAGTTTAGCGTTTATTTTGACCCTGAAAATGCTGAAACTTCTGCCGAGGCCAGTGTGATTCTTGCCAAACATGCACGCTACCTCAATGCTAATCCCCAGGCAGTCATATTGTTACTGGCTTATGCCGATGATACGGAAAATACGCAAAAAAACATTCATATCGCCCAACAACGCGCAGATACAGTACGCCGGGAACTACTCAACATTGGCGTTGCTACGCGGCGGATTCTTGGCATACAAGTGCAATCGCTACGCTTAGATGATGAAGCATTTTCTACCCAAGGCAATCGACGAGTTGACCTACAGTACGAACTGAAACCACAACGCCGCCCATAAACTCTTCCAGCCACAACAACGACTAGTTAACTAGTTAAGGGGCAGGAATCTGTGTAATGGCTGCACAGGTTGTTTGCAGCAAGGTATGTAAGCTCTCAATGTCGGCAAGCGGTGGATTGGCTGCGACAAAGCCATGTTCAATGCGTAATGCCTGTTCTTGAATTGCCAACAAACCTAATGTGCTTGCCGCGCCTTTTAGCGCGTGTGCTAAACGCCGCCCTTCAGCATAATCTTGGGCTTGGGCAAGTTGTGATAACTGTTTGGCATCTTCTGCATGGGTCTGTGCGAAAAGCTGTAAAAAGCGATACAGGCTGGCAGGCTTGCCCCGCACAGACTTTAAACCTGCCTCTAGCGAGAATCCTGGGATTTCCTGTACCCAGGTTGCCATCACATCACCAGTGGAATGCGCACTGGGAAGCCCTGCTATGCTGGGATTTTCTGTGGTTTTATCTGTCATTTTATCTGTTGTCATATGACTCACTCCGCTAGGGGCTAACCACCGCAATAATGCGGCAAACAAAGCCTCTGGATTAACTGGTTTGGGCAAATGATCATTCATCCCCGCATGTAAACAAGCTGAACGATCTTCACTAAAAGCATTGGCTGTCATCGCCAAAATGGGGGTAGCTTGATGTTGTGGTAAGGCGCGAATACGACGAGTTGCCTCAAGTCCATCCATGATTGGCATTTGCATATCCATAAAGATAAGCGCATACGCCTCATACATGCAACGTTTTACTGCCTCTTGCCCATTGTCAGCAAGATCAACCGTAAAACCGAGGTCTTCAAGCAAATTACCTGCGACCTCTTGATTGATCGGATTGTCTTCAACCAATAAAAGACGGCGACCGGGGGCAAGTTGGCGTACTTGCACCTCTTGACTGAGCACAATGCTAGAGTCCTGCGCTGTCAAGACGCTATGCGTACAGGTAAAGCTCACTTCAAACCAGAAGGTACTCCCTACCCCTTGCGTGCTTTGTACTCCAAACTTGCCCCCCATCAGTTCAATCAAGCGACGGCTAATTACTAAACCTAAGCCCGTACCGCCAAACCGCCGGGTGGTGGAACTATCGGCTTGCTCAAACGAGTGGAACAACCGGGGTAACACTTCAGGCGCAATACCAATACCAGTATCCGTTACGGTAAAACGCACCGTGGATGCCAGAGAGCTTTGCTGTTGCTGCGTGACTGCAACCCGTACAGAACCATGCTCAGTAAATTTAATGCCGTTGCTAATAAAATTGATTAAGACTTGTTCTAAGCGCAACGGATCACCCAGCAAACGCGGTGGCAATTGTGGATCAAGGCTAATACTTAGACTTAAGCCCTTACTTTCTGCCCGATCAAAGAGTAAGGATTGAACATTCTGCATGACCTGCATCAAGGAAAAATCCGTTGTTTCTAAGATCAGCTTATCGGCTTCAATCTTGGAAAAATCCAAGACATCATTGATGACTGAGAGGAGATGTTGTGCGGAATTCGCAATCTTGCCCAAACGTTCCCCTTGTTTTGGCGTAACTTGGTCTTGGCGCAATAAGTGGGTCAAACCAATAATCGCATTCATTGGTGTACGAATTTCATGACTCATGTTAGCTAGAAATACGCTCTTCGCACGACTGGCAGCCTCAGCAATCTCCTTAGCATTCATGGCTTCTGCGGTGCGTTGTGCCACTAACTCTTCAAGATGATGGCGATAACGCGCTAATTCTTCGGCATCTTTCTTCTTTTCAGTAATTTCTTCTTGAATCGCCAAATAATGCGTAATTCGTCCATCAGCCTGCCGAATCGGGGAAATATGTGA
>CAZOBT010000004.1:6189-8904 GCA_964578025.1 uncultured Rhodocyclaceae bacterium
GCGGCACTCCCCGCTAAGACTTTAATTTGCCCATGATCGTCTAGGTGATGCGCTTCACCGCGCAGATAACGCCCTTCCCAATGCAGCGCGTGGTAACGCCCATCATTTTCTAACTGCGGATCAAGAATATAGTCAATCAACATTGGGCGACGCTGCCCGTAAAAGGGTAAAGCGTATTCGTAATTTCCTTTGCCTAAAATCTTATTCGCTGGAATCCCTGACAATTCTTCCATACTGCGATTCCACGCAATAATCCGCCCGTCTGTACCAATGGCAAAGGTCGCTTCTGGCAAAAAATCAAAGACTTGAGCTAGGCGTGACTTGCTCTCAGATAAAGCGGCTTCGGCAATTTTTTGGCTAGAAATATCGGTAAACGTGCCTGCCGCCTGCGTGACCCAACCATTCGCATCGCGCTCCATTGAGCGTCCACGAAAACGTATCCAGAGCCATTTCCCTTCACACGTCTTCACCCGGCACTCGGCCTCAAATGTCACATCTGATAAATAGGCTTGCCGCCGGGTTTGCAAAAAATTGCGGCGATCTTCAGGATGAATCAACTCCATCCACGCCGTTCCAGTTTGTGGCAAGTCTTGCATTGTGCCCTGTAATAACGCCGCCGTTGACATGCTCCAAGTAAAGCGGTCTTGGCTAAAGTTGTACTCCCAGATGCTAACCCCAGTGCTGGCAAGGAGTGCATCAAGGTGTTCTAGATGGGCGAGGAGCAAGTTAGTCATCAATCTATCCTCTGTAACATCATCTACATCTACCTATTCTTCTTTTAGTTCTGTTTTTGCTTTATGTCGCGCTGTCTTGTTATGTTTCGCCCTGCACACTCGCAGCGAGATTTTGGCAAATTTCGCAGAAAGAAGAACCTTGTTATCTGTAACATCTGGGTAAAAATGTTGCCCAGATGCGAGTTTTTAGGGCTTTCTCCACCAAACGCTGCCTTGTTTTCCTTCTGGCAAGGTGCAATGTGCAAAGGGGAGGGCGGGTATAATTGCCCGTTTTCGCTTCTTTGGTAGTTTGCACCATGTCCATGCAGGAAAAATATAGCCCCGCTGAAATTGAACTTGCCGCCCAAGCCGAATGGCAAAAAACTGGCGCGGCGCGTGCCGTCGAAGACCTCGGCAAGCCAAAATACTATTGTTTGTCGATGTTCCCCTACCCCTCTGGCAAACTGCATATGGGGCATGTGCGTAACTATACGATTGGTGATGTGCTGTCGCGCTATCACAAAATGAAAGGCTTTAACGTCTTACAGCCAATGGGTTGGGATGCCTTTGGCATGCCTGCGGAAAACGCCGCCTTACAAAACAAAGTCGCGCCCGCCAAATGGACTTACGCCAATATTGATTACATGCGTGGGCAGTTGCAGCGTTTAGGCTTTGCTATTGATTGGCAACGTGAATTTGCCACCTGTACGCCCGAATACTATCGCTGGGAACAATGGCTGTTTACCCGTTTATATGAAAAAGGCTTGATCTATAAAAAGCTTGGGACGGTGAACTGGGATCCGGTGGATCACACCGTATTAGCCAATGAGCAAGTGATTGATGGACGTGGTTGGCGTTCCGGCGCATTGGTGGAAAAACGCGAAATCCCCATGTATTACATGAAGATTACTGCCTACGCCGAAGAGCTACTCAGTGAATTAGACAACTTACCCGGCTGGCCTGAGCGGGTGCGTTTGATGCAAGAAAACTGGATCGGCAAGAGCACCGGCGTGCGTTTGGCCTTCCCCTACACCTTAAACGGACAAGACGAAAAACTATGGGTGTTTACCACCCGCGCTGATACCTTGATGGGTGTGACCTTTGTTGCCGTCGCTGCCGAACACCCCCTAGCGCAAATTGCCGCTGCCAATAACCCCGAACTTGCTACCTTTGTTGATGAATGCAAACGCGGCGGCGTGGCAGAAGCTGATTTGGCGACGATGGAAAAGAAAGGAATGCCCACAGGTATCTTTGTCCGTCATCCGCTGACGAATGAGGAAGTCGAAGTCTGGGTCGGCAACTATGTGTTGATGAGCTATGGCGAAGGTGCGGTCATGGCTGTCCCCGCGCATGATGAGCGTGATTTTGCCTTTGCCCAGAAATACAACTTGCCGATTAAACAAGTGATTGCGGTGACAGGCGAGGAATTTGGTCTAGAGGCATGGCAAGACTGGTATGGCGAGAAGGGACGGGGCTTCTGCGTCAATTCTGGAGCTTATGATGGTTTGGTCTATGAAAAAGCCGTGGATGCAATTGCCGCCGACCTTGCCGCGAAAGGCTTGGGCGAAAAGAAAGTGCAATTCCGCTTACGCGATTGGGGCATTTCACGCCAACGCTATTGGGGTTGTCCCATCCCCGTAATTCATTGCCCCAGCTGTGGTGATGTGCTGGTTCCTGATGAGCAACTCCCCGTCGTTCTCCCTGAAAACGTGGACATGCCGGAAACCGGTTCACCCTTGCCGCGTATGCCTGAGTTTTACGAAACCACTTGCCCGAAATGCGGCGGCGCGGCGCGGCGTGAAACCGACACGATGGATACCTTCGTGGAATCTTCCTGGTATTTCTTGCGCTATGCCTGCCCAGACAATGCGCAAGCAATGGTCGATGAGCGGGTTAACTATTGGTGTGCAGGCGGTATTGACCAATACATTGGCGGCATTGAACACGCCATCTTGCATTTGTTGTATTCCCGCTTCTTTACCAAGTTAATGCGCGATGTCGG
>CAZOBT010000004.1:9004-23907 GCA_964578025.1 uncultured Rhodocyclaceae bacterium
GTCAGTGCCACCTTAGGCAGTGATGGACAACCCGTTATCATGGGTGGGACAGAAAAAATGTCCAAATCCAAAAACAATGGTGTTGATCCACAATCCCTGATTGAGCAATACGGTGCGGATACGGCTCGCTTGTTCATGATGTTTGCCGCGCCACCAGAACAATCCTTGGAATGGTCGGATGCTGGGGTGGAAGGGGCGTATCGCTTCTTACGCCGCTTATGGAAACTGGGCTTTGACCATGCCCAAGTCGGGATTGTGACGGCCTGCGCCAGCAGCGAGGACTTGAGCGAAGCGCAAAAAGAGTTACGGCGTAAGCTGCATCAAACCATTGCCAAAGTCAGTGATGATTATGGTCGCCGCCAGCAGTTCAATACAGCAATTGCCGCTGTGATGGAACTGCTCAATGCCTACGACAAGGCCGAGTTAAGCGATAGCCACGGACGCGCCTTGGCGCAAGAGGTGTTGGAAAGTGCCGTGTTGATGCTGTTCCCGATTGCTCCGCACATTTGCCATGCCTTGTTTGCCATCTTAAAGCCCGGTGCGGTAATTGATGCCACTCCCTTCCCGATCTGTGACGAAGCGGCCTTAAAACAAGAGGCGATTGAGTTGATGTTGCAAGTCAATGGCAAATTGCGCGGTAGTCTAAAAGTTGCCGTGGAAACGGACAAAGCCAGCATTGAGCAACTGGCTCTCGCCAACGAGGCCGCGATTAAGTTCATGGAAGGCAAACCGGCGAAGAAAATCGTGGTTGTCCCCGGTCGTTTGGTCAATATCGTTGTTTAACTGAGGCAATAAAGGAAAGCAAATGAAGCGATACCTACTCCCTTGGCTGGCGGCCTTATTTCTTGCCGCTTGTGGTTTTCAGCTCCGGGGAGCGGTATCGCTGCCCTATCAAACAATGCATATCGCGCTACCCCCTGCTTCTGAGGTTGGCGCACTGTTAAAACGGCAGCTCCGCGCCAATGGCAAATTACAATTGGTCGATACTCCTGCCGAAGCCGAAGCTGTTTTTCTCCCTGTCAGCGAAGCCCGCGCTAAGAATATTTTGAGTATTAACACCCAAGGTTTAGTGCGCGAATATCAGTTGGTCTTACGCTATGCTTTCCGCATCACCGATGCCAAAGGCCAAACTTTAGTGCCAGTCAGTCAGATCACCTTAACCCGTGATATTACGTTTAATGACTCTGCCGTTTTAGCCAAAGACCAAGAAGAATTATTACTGTGGCGTGACATGCAAAACGATTTGGTCAACCAAATCCTACGCCGCCTCGCTGCTGCCAAACCTGTACTACAAACCGAAGAATAAGCCTGCGAGATACCTGAATCATGTTGTTAAAAGGCGAGCAGCTCACGCAACACCTTGAACGGGGGGTACGCCCCCTCTATGTCGTGTATGGCGATTCGCCTTTATTGGTCTTAGAAGCAGCGGATGTTCTACGCCAAGCGGCAAAAAAAGCGGGGTTCAGCGAACGCGAGGTATTAACTGCCCTCTCTGGTTTTAATTGGCAACAGCTACATGAAGCAGGCGGTAGCTTGTCGTTGTTTGGTGAACGTAAATTGCTCGATTTACGCATTCCTAACGGCAAACCAGGCAAAGAAGGCAGTGCCGCCTTGCAAGCATGGTGTGGGCAAGAACATCCTGACACCATACTATTGATTACCCTGCCCGAACTCGACTGGAAAGAAGAAAAGGCGGCATGGTTTACCCTGCTGGTTGAGCGCGGCATCGTGGTCAAATGCCAAGAACCACCGCAAGCCGAGCTTCCCGGCTGGATTGCGGGACGCTTACGGCGACAAAAACAACGCGCTGATGATGACACCTTGCGCTTCATGGCAGAAAAGGTCGAAGGCAACCTCTTAGCGGCGCATCAAGAAATTCAGAAACTCGGCTTGTTATACCCAGAAGGGACATTAAGCTTGGCTCAGGTCAAGGCCGCCGTGCTCAACGTGGCGCGTTATAGCATTGACGACCTACGCGAAGCCTTACTCATGGCAGATGCCCGACGCGTGCTACGCACTTTGGATGGCTTATTACAAGAAGGCGAAGCCCCCACCTTAATTCTGTGGGCAATTTGCGAGGAACTACGTGCCTTGGCAGTCTTGAGTATGGGCATGGCGCGCGGGCAAAAGTTTGATGTCTTGTGTAAAGAAGCCAAAGTCTGGGGGCCACGCCAAGCCTTGCTGAAACGCGCCCTGCCACGTTTTTCCCCCACCTTGTTGCAACACGCCCTACACCATGCTGCCACCACCGATGCACTGATTAAGGGAGCAAGGTCAGGCAATATCGCGGAAGCCCTGACCCAGCTTTGCCTACTGTTACTGCCACGCCAAGTCAAAAAACCATGCTAGTTCATGGTATTTTGGTCTATTTTTGATTTAATACTGTTTAGCTTGTGATACAAAGCGATTTTTAATTTGGTCTAATTTTTTTGGCTCTGGGATTATGCCGTCGGTTGTTCCGTCTGCTCGCCCTGCTCGTCTTCAAGGTCTTCCCAAATACACTGTTGCTCTTGCCGCACATCGTTCAGTGCATCGCGTTGTTTTTCTTGAGCCAGGCACTCACCCGCACAGGCCGCATCAACCACCACCACCCGCATTTCGGCATCGACCTGACGTTCGCCATCCCAATAACTACAGGTTGCACAAACTTTGATTTCGGCTGGCACAATCAGTCTTTGTGCTTTGTTTTGCTCTTCTTGTGACATAAAGGAATACCCCATTTTTTAGTGTGGGTAAGAGCTTTCTTCATCAAGAAAGTTTCCACCTCTGGCTATAATTGTTTTTTACCTGCTACGAAGTTATGCAAAAAAAATGACGATTCATGACTATATGCAAGATGTTGGGCGCAATGCGCGTGAGGCTTCGCGCCGTTTAGCCCGTGCCACCACCGCTGAGAAAAACGCCGCCTTAGTCGCGATTGCCACGGCAATTCGCCGCGAAAAGGCCAACCTCGTGGCGGCTAACCAAGAAGATTTAGCCGCTGCCCGTGCCGCTGGTTTAGAAACCGCCCTGTTAGATCGCTTAACCTTGTCGGAAAAAGGCGTAGAGGCGATGGCGGAAGGGGTCGAGCAAATCGCTAAACTGCCTGATCCGGTTGGCGAAATGAGCGAGATTAAATATCGTCCTTCGGGCATTCAAGTTGGCAAGATGCGTGTGCCGTTAGGGGTCATCGGCATCATTTACGAAGCTCGCCCCAATGTCACTGCCGATGCTGCCGCCTTATGTTTAAAGTCAGGCAACGCTGCCATTTTGCGCGGGGGTTCAGAAGCGATTCGCTCCAATCGTGCCATTGCCGCCTTGGTGCAAGAAGGTTTGCAAAGCGCGGGCTTGCCTGCTGAATGTGTGCAAGTCATTGATACTACTGACCGCGCCGCCGTCGGCGAATTGATTACGATGCGCGAATTTGTTGATGTGATCGTGCCGCGTGGCGGCAAAGGCTTAATCGCCCGTTTGCTCGCCGAAGCCCGTGTGCCAATGATTCAGCACTTGGATGGCAATTGCCATGTCTACATTGAAGCCGAAGCCGACCCCAACAAAGCGATTAAGATCGTGGAAAATGCCAAGACACAACGTTATGGCACCTGCAACACCGCTGAATCTTTATTGATTGATTGCGACGTTGCTGATTTATTGTTGCCCAGCATTGCTACAATGCTCTTAGGCAAAGGCGTGGAAATCCGGGGCTGTGCCGACGTTTGCGCCCTCGTACCAGAAGCCAAAGCCGCGAGTGATGAAGATTTCTACACCGAATTTCTTGCCCCGATTATTTCGGTGAAAGTTGTAGATGGGATTGATGCGGCGATTGCCCATATCAATCAATACTCTTCCCACCATACCGAAGCCATCGTCACCGAAAACCATACGCAAGCCATGCGTTTTTTGCGTGAAGTTGATTCCAGTTCGGTGATGATTAACGCCTCTACCCGCTTTGCCGATGGTTTTGAATATGGTTTAGGCGCAGAAATTGGCATTTCTACCGACAAAATCCACGCCCGTGGCCCTGTTGGTTTAGAAGGCTTAACCAGTCAAAAATGGGTCGTTTTTGGCAATGGTCATGTACGTGGCTAGTGGCGAAGTCACAAATTCGCAGTACGCTAAAGCTTGCTACTGTGCGTTTGTACTGTGCAGTTGTCGTTAATTACCTTGTTTCCCCTAGCTTTGGAGGCTACATCTATGAATAAAATGAAAAAAGTCGTCAGTTCCGTGTTGGCAATTACCTTTGCTGCTTCTAGCTTAACGCTGAGTGGTTGTGCCGATATGAGCACAACACAAAGAAATACTGGCATCGGCGCAGGCGCAGGCGCAGCTTTAGGGGCGGTTATTGGTCGTGCTACCGCAGGTGGTAACAAAACCAAGAGCACCGCCACTGGCGCAGCCATCGGTGCTGTCCTTGGTGCGGGTGGTGCATATCTCTGGTCACGCCAGATGGAAGAGCAACGTATTGCTATGGAACAAGCCGCCGCAGGAACAGGCGTAGGTGTCACCAAAACTGCCGACAATCAATTAAAGCTGGACATTCCCAGCGATATTTCGTTTGACTCTGGTCGTTATGATGTGAAATCCAATATGCGTCCAATCTTGGATCGTTTTGCCAGCACCTTGAACCAAAACCCAGTAACTACCGTGAGCATCGTTGGTCACACCGATAACCAAGGAAATGATTCCATCAACAATCCCTTGTCGGTCAACCGCGCAGGTGCTGTGCGTGATTACCTCGTGGGGCGCAGTGTTGCGATGAACCGGATCAGCATTGACGGACGTGGCTCACATCAACCCATCGCCGATAACGGCACCGCACAAGGCCGTGCGATGAACCGCCGTGTCGAAATTTTCGTGGCAGAACAAGCCCGTTAATTTACCCAATGTCCCAGCCTAGGTTAAATCGCCCCGATTCACCCCGCTGGGACGGCATTTTCAACACCCCAAGTTTCGCACTTGGGGTGTTGTTGTTTGGGGAAAGCTTAGACGAGCTGCGCTTTCTTCCGGCACAACCCAGCACAATCTTTAAGCCATCACCGTTGTTGCAAGAAGTTTGGGAACAACTTAACGCATGGCGGCTACAGGCTAATTTTGCGTTTGATTTACCTTTACGCCCCTTCGCCGCCAAAGGTACGCCGTTTCGTCAGGCAGTGTGGCAAGAAATCGCTACCATTCCCTATGGCACAACCCGTAGTTATGGTGAGATTGCCAAACAGCTCAACAGCAGCCCGCGTGCGGTTGGACAAGCCTGCGGTGACAATCCCTTCCCCATCATCATTCCCTGCCATCGCGTACTGGCGGCGCAACAACAATTAGGTGGTTTTAACCATCAAGCCCGTGGGGATTTGCTTGTGCTCAAAACTTGGCTGCTGCAACGCGAAGGTATCTGCATTTGATTTGAATAAAAGCCAGTTTTATAGCACTGGACTATTTTGATTCGAGTCAATCTCCCTTTACACTTGCGCCCTCATAATTGCGCCGCTGCCTTAAAGGCGGCAAAACGATTCCCATCACCCTTGTTTTTTACTGCCTATGACTTTGCTTGTCGCGGACAATTTGGAATGTATTCGGGGCGAACGCCGCCTATTCCACGGCGTGAGTTTTGCCTTAGCCGCAGGTGAATTGCTCAATTTACAAGGCCATAATGGCGCAGGAAAAACCAGTTTATTACGCATGTTGACCGGAATCACCCCGCCTGCGAATGGTGAAATTCGCTGGCGCGGGCAAGGCCTTAATGCTGCCGGAGACAGCTTCCGCGCGGAATTGTGTTATCTCGGGCATTTAAATGCGATTAAAGAAGAATTAACGCCCCTCGAAAATTTGCATTTAATGGCAGAACTTGCAGGTGCGCCATTAAGTGCAGCCCAGCAACTGGAAGCACTGGCACAAGTTGGTTTAGCCGGGCGTGAAGACTTGGCCTGTAAATATTTATCACAAGGGCAAAAACGTCGGGTGGCTCTTGCCCGATTAGTCCATGAACAACGTTTATTGTGGGTCTTAGATGAACCGTTTGTGGCCTTGGATGTGGCAGCAGTAGCATGGCTGGCGGGGCTGATTGCCCGCCATTTACAAGCGGGCGGCTTAGGCATTATGACCACGCATCAGGCGGTGACGATTCCTGGCGGAATTTGCAAAACCTTTCAGCTAGGGCAAGCCACATGTTGAAAATTGTCTTGGCGGTAATTGCAAGAGATTGGCAACTTGCCCTACGGCGGCAAGCCGATATTGTCGCGATGCTGTTCTTTTTTATCATCGTCGTTAGCCTCTTTCCCTTAGGCATTGGCCCCGAACAAGCCCTGTTGCGCAAACTCGCCCCGGGGGTGTTATGGGTAGCGGCTTTATTAGCGACGATGTTGTCCCTGCCGCGTTTATTTGCCGATGATTACCGTGATGGCACGCTCGAACAACTCGCACTTACCCCACAGCCGCTCGGTTTAGTCGTCTTTGCCAAAGTCATTGCGCATTGGTTGGTGTCTGGTTTACCCCTCGCTTTACTTGCGCCGATTTTGGGTATTCAGTTTGATTTGTCTGTAGATGCGTTAAGCGTCCTTACCCTGTCCTTACTTTTGGGGACTCCCGCCTTGTCTGGGATTGGAGCAATTGGTGCGGCCTTAACCTTGGGCGTGCGTGGGGGCGGTGTTTTGCTCTCGTTATTGATTCTGCCCCTATATATCCCAGTGCTAATATTCGGGGCGGGCGCGGTGGATGCCACCGTGACAGGGTTAGGGGCAGAAGCTCATTTGTCCTTATTAGCCGCCATGACAGCCGCTGGTGTGGCATTTGCTCCGTGGGCTGCCGCCGCCGCTTTACGCATTTCTTTGGAATAAACTCAGTAGCAATCTTGGTCATGGCTAGCAACAGCATGTCCTAGCTCGACATTGGAAAACTATTCATGCAGCAGCGTGTAATTAACTGGTTCAAATTTGCCTCTCCGTCCACCTTCTACCCCTTAACGGGGACATTGATTCCGTGGTTTGTCAGCTTGGCCTTGGCGTTTGGCGCGGCTGGTTTATGGCTAGGTTTATTTATCGCTCCCACCGATTTTCAACAAGGTGAAGGCTATCGCATCATTTTTGTCCACGTCCCTGCCTCATGGATGAGTATGTTTATCTATTTGGTGATGGCCTTCTGGTCGGCAATTGGCTTAGCCTTTAATACCCGCGTCTCGGGGATGATGGCCTCGGCACTTGCTCCCACTGGGGCGATGTTTGCCTTTTTATCCTTATGGACAGGGGCGTTATGGGGCAAACCAATGTGGGGCGCGTGGTGGGTGTGGGATGCGCGTTTAACCTCCGAGCTAATCCTACTCTTCCTCTACATCGGTTTTATTGCCTTAACCCAAGCGATTGACGACCCCCGCCGTGCGGACAAAGCGGGGGCAATTCTGTGTTTAGTCGGTGTGGTCAATGTGCCGGTTATTTATTTCTCGGTGAAATGGTGGAACACCCTGCACCAAGGCGCGTCAGTCAGCCTAACCAAAGCCCCCTCCATGGCGAGCACTATGCTCTGGGGGATGTTGCTCATGGCCTTGTGCTTCTGGATGTATAGCATTGCGGTGGCGTTCTGGCGCGTGCGGCGGATTATGTTAGAGCGCGAACGCCATGCTGAATGGGTAAAAAAAGAGCTGAAAATCACTGCCTAGGTGCAAACAGGCAGACAGACAGTGTGTAATAACACATTGAAGTAACATCACAATTTCTTTAGGTTACAAAGATATGCATTGGAATAGTGTTGGCGAATTTTTTGCGATGGGCGGGTATGCTAGCTACGTTTGGTGGTCATTTGGCATTACCACCCTTTGTATGTTGCTTGAACCGTGGCTGGCACGGCGGCAACTCCATACCACGCGGCAACGTCTAAGTCGCCAATTACGCGCTGACACACAAACCAATCCTCGGAGTTAAGCCCCATGAAAGCTCGCCACAAACGTTTAGCCCTCATCCTTGGGGCATTAGCGGTATTAGGGATCATTGCCGCGCTGGTGCTCAATGCCTTGAATAGCAATATTGCCTTATATATTTCACCCACCGATGTCGCGGCAGGCAAAGCCCCGCAAGGCAAGCTGTTTCGGATTGGCGGTCTGGTGAAAGAAGGCTCTCTGCAACGGGAAGCGGATGGTGTCACGGTGAGCTTTATTGTCACCGACACCGATAAAGAATTGCGGGTACGCTATAAAGGCATTCTTCCTGACCTGTTCAAGGAAGGCAAAGGCGTGGTTGCGCAAGGTAAGTTAGAGACGAATGGGGATTTTGCTGCCACCGAAGTGTTAGCCAAACACGACGAAAATTACATGCCGCCCGAGGCTGCCAAAGCCGTCGGTGATGCCCATGCGCGTGCTGCCGAGAAAAAAGCCGCCGAAGCAGCCGCAGCAAGCCCTAAGGCTGCCAGCAATTCAACCCCCGCAACCCCCAACAAATAAGGAAAAGGCCAACGCATGATTCCAGAATTTGGACATTTCGCCCTGATCTTGGCCTTGATGGTGGCCTTGGTGTTAGGGACATTGCCGTTAATTGGCGCACACCGCCATTACGCCCCGTGGGTCGCGCTAGCCCGTCCAGCCGCACAAACGATGGCGGCTTTAGTCACGCTGGCGTTTGCCTGTTTGGTACAAACCTTTTTGAGCAATGATTTCTCGGTGCTCTATGTTGCTCAACATTCCAACACGCTGTTACCCACGGCATATCGCTTTGCCGCCGTGTGGGGTGGGCATGAAGGTTCGTTGTTACTGTGGATTTTGATGTTGACGTGGTGGGGCGGTGCGGTTTCGCTGTTGTCAAAACAACTCCCCGATACGATGGTAGCGCGGGTATTAGGCACAATCGGCTTGGTGGCGGTTGGCTTTTTGCTCTTTATTTTGCTGACCTCAAACCCCTTTGAACGCCTTTTACCCGGCGCAGAAGAAGGACGCGACCTCAATCCTTTATTGCAAGACCCTGGCTTAATCATCCACCCCCCCTTGTTATACATGGGTTATGTCGGCTTTTCTGTCGCCTATGCCTTTGCCGTTGCCGCCTTACTGTCCGGGCAGTTAGATGCGGCTTGGGCGCGTTGGTCACGTCCGTGGACGCTCGCCGCTTGGATTTTCCTCACCCTTGGGATTGCCTTAGGTTCATGGTGGGCTTACTACGAATTGGGCTGGGGGGGCTGGTGGTTCTGGGATCCAGTAGAAAACGCTTCCTTTATGCCGTGGCTGATTGGTACAGCCTTAGTCCATTCCCTCGCTGTCACCGAAAAACGCGGTAGCTTCAAAAACTGGACTGTTTTACTGGCAATTTCTGCCTTCTCTTTGTCTTTATTAGGTACGTTCTTAGTCCGTTCTGGCGTTTTAACCTCGGTACATGCCTTCGCCACTGATCCTCGGCGCGGGGTGTTTATCTTGGCGTTCTTGGTCGCGGTGATTGGTAGTTCGCTGCTGCTCTTTGCTTGGCGCGCGCCAAAAGTTGGCCTCGGCGGACGTTTTGCCTTGGTCTCACGCGAATCCATGCTCTTAGCCAATAACGTCTTATTAGTCGTTGCCACGGGCACGGTTTTACTGGGCACACTTTATCCCTTGCTGGTCGATGCCCTCGGTCTAGGTAAACTCTCGGTTGGCCCACCGTACTTTAATGCCGTGTTTGTTCCCGTCATGGCTCCTTTGGTCTTTATGATGGGTGTTGGCCCATTTGCAAGGTGGAAACAAGCTTCAGTGGCAGATTTAGTGCAAGTTTTACGTTTGGCCTTTATTGTTGCTGTCATTATTGCGCTGTTATTGCCTTTTGCGTATGGGCAATGGACACCGATGGTCAGCCTAGGTTTATTGTTGGCGATGTGGATTATAGTTTCTGCCAAATTGCACTTCTGGCAGCGCGTCCAAGCCACACGCGGCGATAAATCGTTCCTTGCTACCGTCTTCAGCCAACCACGTACTTTCTGGGGGATGCACCTTGCCCACATTGGTGTCGCGATCTTTATCATTGGCGTAACGATGGTTGGGGGCTTCCAAGAAGAAAAAGATGTGAAGATGGCACCGGGCGACACCGTGACTGTGGCGGGTTATACCTTCCGCTTTAATGGGGTCAAAGAAGTCGAAGGCCCTAACTATGTCGCGATGCGCGGTGATGTGGATTTGCTGGTGAATGGGCAAATACAAAAGAAAATGTCCCCCGAAAAACGCGCTTATCACTCCTCAACCATGCCAATGACCGAAGCGGCGATTGATGCCGGGTTGCTGCGTGATGTGTATGTCTCGTTGGGAGAGGCCATTGATAAGCAAAAACCCGAAGGTGAATGGGCGGTACGGGTGTATTACAAACCCTTTGTCGATTGGATTTGGGGCGGTTGTGTCTTTATGGCTTTGGGGGGTTTGCTCGCGGCCTTGGATCGACGCTATCGCTTAAAACGGAGCAAAGCATGAATAAATTTCTGTGGCCTTTAGCTGGCTTTATTGTTCTGGTGGTCTTTCTGGGGATTGGACTCAACCTGAATCCGCGTGAAGTCCCTTCCCCCCTCGTGGGCAAACCTGCACCGAGCTTTAGTTTGGCGCAGCTTGATAACACCGAAAAGAAGTTTTCGCCTGCCGATATGCAGGGCAAAGTGTGGTTACTTAATGTTTGGGCTTCGTGGTGTGTTTCTTGCCGCCAAGAACATCCGATGCTGGTTGAGCTGAGCAAGAAAAACGTCTTACCGATCATTGGCTTGAACTACAAAGAGGTACGTGGTGATGCAGGTTTAGATGTTCCCCCCCAAGCCGCTGACGAATTAAAAATGGCGCAACAACGCGCGGCGGCATGGTTAAAAGATCATGGCAATCCCTACACCATCTCCGCCCTAGACATTGATGGGCGTGTTGGCATTAACTATGGGGTATATGGCGTGCCAGAAACCTATCTTATTGATAAGCAAGGGGTAATCCGTTACAAACAAATTGGCCCAATTACCCCGGATGTCTTACAACAAAAAATCCTGCCCTTGCTTGCGGAGCTAAATCAATGAGGCACTGCATTTACCTTGCCCGCCGGGTCATGCGCTACGTCACGGCCTGCTTGTTTTCTTGCGTCTTTGCGCTGAGCTTGTTGTTAGGTGTTAGCGGGATGGCTCATGCTAAAGAAGCCGCAAATTTAGCGGCTGATCCGGTAGCCGAAGCCCGTTTACAAGCCTTATCAGCGGAGCTACGTTGTCTTGTTTGCCAAAACCAGACCATTGCCGACTCCAACGCCGAACTTGCCCAAGATTTACGCCGTGAAGTACGCAATATGATCCAAGCTGGGCAGTCTGATCAGCAAATTTTGGATTTCTTAGTTGCCCGTTATGGTGATTTTGTTTTGTATCGTCCCCCGGTCAAGGGTTTGACCCTTGTTTTATGGGGCGGGCCACTGCTCTTATTATTGCTCGGTGTCATCGCGCTCGGTCGCTATTTACGGCAACGCGAAAAAACCTTGGTCGCAAATGAGCAACCTTTATCGGCAGAAGAGCAACAGCGCGCTAATGCCCTATTACATGCCGAGGAGCCTCGTTCATGACCGCTTTCATTTTGGCCTGTGCCATCCTTGTCGTCGCTAGCTTAGTTTTTATGCTCCGCCCCCTGTTGCGCCGTCACTCCATATCCAACGCCCAAGGGCAAGAAGGTGCGATACGAGCCGCCGCCAACGTGGCGGTATTACGCGACCAACTCAAGGAATTAGAGCGTGAAAAAGCGGAAGGTATGTTAGCCGAGGCCGACTTTCGCCAAGCAGAAAGCGAATTACAACGCCGCTTACTGGAAGAAAGCCAAGGGGATGCACCTGCTCAAGGAGCAACAGCGGCAAGCAGTAGCAGTGGGGGTAAGGGGCAACGTAATACCCTGCTCGCCTTATTCCTTGCCGTACCCTTACTCGCCAGCGGTGGTTATGCCCTTTTAGGGACACCGAAAGGGCTTGACCCAGCAGAAATCAAACCGAAGAACCAAGCCATTACGCCAGAAATGATTACGGCAATGGTAGCTCGTCTGGAAGAACGCTTAAAAGCTAATCCTGACGATCTTCCCGGTTGGGTCATGTTGGCACGCTCATATCGTGTCATGGGGCGCAATGCAGAAGCCGCCGATGCCTATGCCAAAGCTGAAACCGTAGTCAATGAAGATGCTGACTTACTAGCTGATTACGCTGAAACTCTAGTACTGGTCAACAAAAGTGGTTTCCGGGGTAAACCTTCGCAATTATTGGCTAAAGCCCTCAAGCTAGACCCACAAAATGGACGTGCGCTAATGTTGGCAGGAGCTGCCGCCATTGATAATGGTCGTCCTGATCTCGCAGTGAACCTATGGGAAAAATTGTTGCCAATGGTAGAACCGGGGTCAGAAGTTGAACAAATTTTGAAGAAAGGTATTGAAAAAGCCAAAAACCAAATGGCAAACAAAAATTAAGGTATCAAACGTCTCTACCATTGCTAGGGACTTGTTTGCTAAGGGGTTTCCACAATTTTTCTTTTTGGCTTTTCCCTTAAAATTCACTCAGTGGGTCAGCGGCATATTTCTTGCTGCTGACCCTTTGATTATTTAGCCGGAGTTAAATCCATGAATGCGGTGTCCACACCCGAAATTGTGGCAACAATTATTTTTGCCGTTGCGGTTTTACATACCTTTTCTACAGGCATTTTTGCCCGCCTTGCCGAACTGCAACCACGCCACGCCGGTTTATGGCATTTGTTAGCCGAGGTAGAAGTCGTCTTTGGTTTTTGGGCATTTATTCTAGTTGCCAGTTTATTTTGGCTCAGTGGTAAAGAATCCGCTATTCACTACCTTGAAGGGCGAAATTTTACTGAACCGATGTTCGTCTTTGCCATCATGGTAATTGCTGCCAGCCGCCCAATTTTAGAAACAGTGATGTTAACTGTGCGGGGTATCGCTAAATTTCTACCTGTTGCCACACCTGTCGCTTTTTACTTTCTATGCCTTGCTTTCGAACCATTGTTAGGCTCATTCATTACCGAACCGGCCGCTATGACCCAATCGGCTTTGATGTTACGTGATAGCTTCTTCCGCTATCAACTTTCAGATCGCTTGGAGTACGCCACCTTAGGGGTACTATTTGTGAACGTTTCGATTGGTGGCACGCTCACCCACTTTGCTGCCCCTCCCGTCTTAATGGTAGCCAGTACATGGGGCTGGGATACGCCCTTTATGTTTACGCATTTTGGCTGGAAGGCCGCTGTCGCTGTACTGTTTAATGCAATCGTTTTAACTTGGGCGTTCCGTAAAGAACTAGGGAAAAAAGGACGGATTGAACAAAATCACCAACGCCCACTTTCTCTACCTGTGACCATCATTCACTTACTCTTCTTGAGCAGTGTGGTTTTATTTGCCCATCACCCAGTCATTTTTATGGGAATTTTTCTGTTCTTCCTTGGTTTTGCTGATGCTTACAAACGCCATCATGACCGTTTAATTCTGCGTGAAGGCTTGATGGTTGCCTTCTTCTTGGCTGGCTTGGTGGTACTTGGTGGTTTACAGCAATGGTGGCTACAGCAAACCTTGGTTGGGGTAGAGCCAACAGCTCTCTATTTTCTTGCAACAGCATTAACCGCTATCACTGACAACGCCGCATTGACCTATTTGGCCTCTTTAGTTCAAGGCATATCCCCAGAGTTTAAATATGCCGTTGTTGCTGGGGCGGTGACGGGTGGCGGATTAACCGTCATTGCCAATGCCCCTAACCCGGCTGGGATGGCGATCCTGAAACCGTTTTTTACTAATGAATCGGTCAGTCCCCTCGGCCTATTCCTCGCTGCCTTCCCCGCCACTGTTGTGGCAATCTTAGCATTCCAGCTACTATAAAATTTGGTCTATTTCTTGCAAAGCAGTTAGGATATAGCGTAGAGCATCATTTTATATTTGGTCTATTAATTTGATGCTTACGCTATTTGGGGCTTAGGTTATGGCTAGCCCAATCGTTACCCAACTCCCCTAACTCTACCGATCATTTATGCAAGAACAAACAAAAAATCCTAAACCGACAAACCAAGAAACGCCCGCACCTGCAACAGTAAGCTGCACAGAAGGCTATGTCTCTCACCCCGAGGGCAAGCTTTTTGTACAGCAATGGCAATTGAACAACCGCAGCGTTACACCACATACGCCAGCAAACGATATTCCGATTGTCCTAATGCACGACTCATTAGGTAGTGTTGGTCTATGGCGAGACTTTCCAGAACAGCTATGCTTAAAAACAGGATTTTCTGTTTTGGCCTATGATCGTCTTGGCTTTGGCAAATCCAGCCCACGTCATGGCAAAATGCCGCTAAACTTTGTTGCAGATGAAGCCAAACAGTATTTCTCTGTGCTTAAAACTGCATTAGAGATTAAGCAATTTATTGCCTTTGGACACAGTGTTGGTGGCGGTATGGCGGTCAATATGGCAGCCAGCTTTCCGCAAGACTGCCGCGCTTTGATTACGGAATCAGCCCAAGCCTTTGTTGAAGATAAAACGCTGGCAGGTTTGCAAACTGCACAAGCCTTGTTTCAAGACCCGGCACAGGTACAACGTTTAGCCAAATACCACGGCGACAAGGCCGAATGGGTATTAGGTGCATGGCTTAATACTTGGCTACACCCTGATTTTGCGAACTGGTCGTTACATGCGGTCTTGCCACAAGTGCGCTGTCCAGTATTGGCATTACATGGTGAACATGACGAATATGGTTCAGCCCGCCATCCCGAAATGATTGCGCAAGAAAGCTCGGGGCAGGCTCGTTGTGAAATTCTGCCGCAAACCTACCATGTTCCACACCGTGAGAATCCAACGGCAGTTTTGGCATTAGTTAGCCAGTTTTTGCAAGAAACTCAACTCGTTAGTGAACTTTAAAAAAGTAAGGCACGAAACAAAAAAGCCCTTCAGGAAACTGAAGGGCTTTTTTAATTAAGAGCCTGGCGGTGACCTACTTTCACACACGAAAGTGCACTATCATCGGCG
>CAZOBT010000005.1:0-3488 GCA_964578025.1 uncultured Rhodocyclaceae bacterium
TTGTCGCGCCCACCGCATCGGCGGCTTCACGGCAACGAATCAAAATCTCGGCTTGACTGCCAAAGCCATCTTCGCTGCGTAAACGCGGCAAGCCATGCACTAAGGGCAACCATGTACCCCGTCCATCGTCATGAAATTTCGCCACATACAATGTGCCTTGGTCTAAGAGCTTGTCTGTCGTTTCGGGTTTGCCCGGCTGGTATGGGTGTTGGCTGACGAATTTGTAGATGTATTCAAACTTTTCATCATCGCCCATATACACCACCACCCGTTGTTCTGGGTTAAGGGTCACTGTTGCACCTTCATGCTTAAAACGCCCCAGAGCCGTGCGTTTTTTCGGGGGTTGAGCCGGATTCCACGGGTCAATTTCCACCACCCAGCCAAAACGGTTTGCTTCATTCGGATGTTGGTCTAAGTCAAAGCGGGGATCGAATTCTTCCCAACGATAACCATTGCCTTTACCGCCGCCTTTACCAAGGCCATAGCGTTTTTGCGCCGCACTGGGTTTGCTACAGGCAAAATAGGTATTGAAGTTTTCTTCACAGCTTAGGTACGTTCCCCACGGGGTTTGCCCCATTGCACAGTTATTCAAGGTCCCTAATACTGTTTTCCCCGCTGGATCCGCCGCTGTTTGTAATAAGGGATGACCTGCGGCTGCACCATGCACCGTGCAGGGCGTGGTTGCCGTAATACGCCGTGCAAACATAGAAGGCCGCACCACTTGCCAATGCCCTTTCATGGCTTGGACTTCGATCACCGACACCCCATGTGCAGCTTGGGATTTAGCCACCTTTTCGGCACTCCAATGTTGCATTCCATCGCTATGTAACAAACCATCATCGGTGTATTCATGGTTAATACATAACAGGCCATGTGTAGAGCTGGGTTTGCCCTCAACCATAAAGGGGAAAAACGCCATGCCATCATGGTGCATCCCCGCTTGCAAGACTTGCGCTGCCGCACTGTCGCTGGCATCCGCTTGGGCGGCTTTGCCTGTAGAAATCGGATCACCCCATGCGTATAACACCTCCGCCACAAACCCGGCAGGCACAGTGACTTGATCGGCGGAACTCACTGGAATCGGAGTAAAGCTCGTAAAGGGAGAAGCTGCCACGGATTTACTTACGCCTTTGTTCGCTGCCCATGCCAGCGTTGGCACACTCAACGCCGCTGCTAAACCTAAACTCCCCTGCAAAAATTGCCGCCGTTGCATAGTTAGCGTAGGTAGGGATACGCCATCTTGTGGATTACTTGGCTGGGTATCATCTTCATCATAAAACGCTTGCGGGATTACAGTCATCACGGCCTCCATTGACCCCAAAATATTCAAAAAGACTACAATAAAAGCAATATGCCGCGTTTAGGTGACAATTTAATGAAAATTTACTCGGTCGTTTCTCCCCACATCCTGTAGGAAACTATGTGCACAAGCTGTGCATTTCCTGTGGATTATTATCCTAACCCACTGTTTTTATGCTGAAATTATCAGACTGCTCAAAAAATAGGCAGATGCAAAAAATAACGACAGCAAGCAAGACGCTTCCTTACATCAAGGCCACCGATTTAACCTGTGCATAAATGGCTTGCCCGACGTTAATCCCCAAGGCAGCGGCGGAACGGCGGGTGAGCCGGGCAATCAGATAGTTATCCACAGCCCCCTTGACCCCATTACTCACTTTCACCCGCACCAATTGCAAACCGGGATGGGTATCGCCAACGATGGCATCGACCGTGCCGTATAAGGTATTTTGAATACTGCTATGTTCGGCTTTGCTTGTTGCCAAACTGACATCACGCGCTAAGACCCGTACCCGCACGGCCTTGCCGGGGGCAATACCATGATCGCGTGTCCATAAACAGCCGCCAGCAAAATCAACACGGGCTAAATGCCAATCGCTATCTATCGCGCCAATCTCGGCATCCAATACCACACCGACATCTTCCCCCAAGCGAATCGGCAAATCCAAGCGTGCTAACAACTCCGTTAATGCCCCTGCTGCCAGCACCTTGCCCTGCTCCATCAGCACCAAATAATCCGCCAAACGCGCCACTTCATCGGGGGCATGACTGACATATAAAATCGGAATTTCTAGCTCATCCCGTAAGCGTTCTAAATAGGGCAAAATTTCTTGCTTACGTTGGAGATCAAGAGCCGCGAGCGGTTCATCCATCAACAAAATTTCTGGATTCACCGCTAAGGCACGCGCAATCCCTACCCGTTGCCGTTCCCCCCCAGATAACAAATCTGGCTTACGTGCCAAAAGATGCCCTATGCCTAATAATTCAATGGCATGGTCTAAAGCAATCCGCGCCTGACCGTGGCAACGTTTTTGCCCATAGCGCAGATTATTTAATACCGATAAATGCGGGAATAGGCTGGCTTCTTGAAAGACATATGCCAACGGGCGGCGATGGGTGGGGATAAAGTGTGTTGCGTCTTGCCATGTTTCGCCTTTAAACCTTACCTGCCCCTGCGCCCGTTCTAGCCCTGCCAGACAACGCAGCAGGGTTGTTTTACCCGACCCCGACGCACCAAAGAGCGCGATTACCCCCTTGGCGGGAAGTTGCAAATCCACCTTAAGCTGAAAATTAGGCCAAGCAAGTTGCAAGCAAGCCGTAATTTTGTCGTCAAGCAACGTGTTGCCGTGACTCATGCCCGCCCCCCTTGCCGCCCCTGTGGTCGCCAGCGATACATCGCAAACAACACGACAAAGGAAAACACCAACAATACGGCGGCGAGTTGATGCGCACTGGCATAGTCTATGGCTTCCACATAGTCGTAAATTTGCACGGAAGCCACCCGTGTTACCCCCGGAATATTGCCGCCAATCATTAACACCACCCCAAATTCACCAACCGTATGGGCAAAGGTCAAAATGCTGGCGGTGACAAATCCCGGTAAGGCCAACGGTACAGCCACGGTAAAAAACGCATCTAAGGGCGAAGCGCGTAAGGTCGCGGCAACCTCTAAAGGACGATCACCCATCGCCTCAAACGCATTTTGTAGTGGCTGCACCATGAAGGGTAAGGAATAAAACACCGAGGCTAGCACCAAGCCCCAAAACGAAAAAGGCAGGGCGGGCAACCCCAAGGCATGGGTGAATTGCCCCAGAACGCCATGCGGCCCCATTGCCAACAGCAGATAAAACCCCAACACCGATGGCGGTAACACCAAGGGCAAGGCCACTACTGCTCCAATCGGAGCTTTCCATTGGCTTTTACTCCGCGCCAACCACCATGCAATTGGCGTACCCAGCACCAACAAAATCATCGTGACAACGCTGGCTAACTGCACTGTTAGCCAAATCGCCTGAAGGTCATCCTGACTCAAGACCATGCACACTCCGCCGAAATATTAGCCATACCTAATGAGCTTTCCCCTATTTTATTGCCCACAGCGAAAAACATGCCAAGGATTGCACCACGCAATAACTCACAGAAGCTGTGCATTATTCTGTGAACATACTGTCAGTAAGCTGGGGATAAGT
>CAZOBT010000005.1:3588-5413 GCA_964578025.1 uncultured Rhodocyclaceae bacterium
TGCCACAATTCTTGAGCTTCTTAACATCAACAACCAGACAAACAATGTGAGGTAGGCAATGACTCAAGCAAATGCAGTATTTCAGTGGGACGATCCTTTATTACTCAGCACACAATTAAGCAGCGAAGAACGGCAGGCACAGGCGACGGCAGCGGCATTTGCGGAGAAGGTGTTACGCCCGCGTGTGTTGGAAAGTTTCCGCCACGAAATCACCGACCCGGCTTTATTCCGTGAAATGGGCGAGCTGGGTTTGTTAGGCGCAACCTTGCCACCGGAGTATGGTGGGGCGGGGATGAATGAGGTCAGTTATGGCCTGATTGCCCGCGAATTAGAGCGGGTGGATTCTGGCTATCGCACCATGATGAGTGTGCAATCCTCATTAACCATGCTGCCGATTTTTACCTTTGCCACCGAAGCGGCAAAGCAAAAATATTTACCCAAGTTGGGGAAAGGCGAGCTGATTGGCTGCTTTGGCATTACCGAGCCAGATCATGGTTCTGACCCCGGTTCATTGACAACCCGTGCCACCAAAGTTGCAGGCGGCTATCGCCTCACCGGGCGCAAGAATTGGATCAGCAATAGCCCGATTGCCGATGTCTTTGTGATTTGGGCGAAGCTAGAAGAAAACGGCAAAGACAGCATTCGCGGCTTCGTTTTAGAAAAAGGCTGGGCGGGCTTATCCGCCCCGGTGACTCAGGGCAAAGTGGGCTTACGCACCTCAATTACCGGCGAAGTGGTCATGGAGGATGTCTTCTGCCCAGAAGAAAACTTCTTCCCCAAGGTGCGCGGCCTAGCAGGGCCATTTACCTGTTTGAACTCGGCTCGCTATGGCATTGCATGGGGTGCGTTAGGGGCGGCGGAGGATTGCTGGTTTCGCGCCCGGCAATATGTCTTAGACCGCCAACAATACGGTCGCCCCTTAGCCGCGAATCAACTGATTCAGCTCAAACTGGCGGATATGCAAACCGAGATCACCTTGGGGCTGCAAGCCTGTTTGCGTTTAGGCCGGATGAAGGACGAAGGCACGGCGGCGGTCGAAATTACCTCGATCCTCAAACGCAACTCCTGTGGCAAAGCCCTCGACATCGCCCGTAAAGCCCGTGACATGCTCGGCGGCAATGGCATTTCGGACGAATACGGCGTGGCGCGGCATTTAGTGAATCTCGAAGTGGTCAATACCTACGAAGGCACACACGACATCCACGCCCTCATCCTCGGACGGGCGCAAACGGGGATACAGGCGTTTTTCTGATGCTTAGCCTAATGAACTCCCTTGAATTTTGTCTAATTCCTCTAGCGTATTCAGATTCACAAATGCTGGGTGATTTGTCCCGAAGTCGACATTGACGCAAGCTTGCTGCATACACCAACCCAAAACGCGCCGCTGACCTTGTTGCAGGTAATTCAGCAAGTTATCCACAAGGGAGGTGGCGCAAAGGCTGAAGACTGGGTGTGCTTTTTCCCCGGTGTAGGCAATGGCTAAGGTGGCTTGATGGCGCACGATACCTGCCGCCAAGCGTGCGACTAAATCAAGCGGGGGAAAGGGGCAATCACAGGGAACGGTGAGTACCCACGGCGTGGGTGCAAGCTGCAAGGCCGTTGCCAACCCAGCTAAAGGCCCGGCAAACGCTGGAATGTCCATATCCGGCGGTAATTGATCGGCGATAACGTGATTGCCCAATGCGGCATACTCAGCCTGTGCCACATTGGCGTTAATCCACACTGCCTGTACCTGTGGCGCAAGCCGCGCCGCAATATGTGCCACCAAGGCTTGCCCCTGCAATACCTGCAAGCCCTTCGCCACTCCCCCCATCCGCCGCGCCAA
>CAZOBT010000005.1:5513-23803 GCA_964578025.1 uncultured Rhodocyclaceae bacterium
GTTTGCCCACGAATGGCGCGGGCGGGGGCTTCGTCGTAGTGGATTTTGCGGGCTTCTTCGGCAAAATTTTTGCCGACATCTTCGCTATGTGCCATTAAGGTCGAGACGATTTGCCGATACATAGCAAGCGGCGATGTCGGTATGGGTGGGGCGGAAGTGGCAGCGGGGGCAGGGGCAGTAGACCTTGGTTTTTCGTTTGCTGGCGGGGTGTTACCACCGACCGTAACGGCCGAGGGAATGCGCCGCACTTCGCTGGAATTGCACTGCGGGCAGGTCAAAAAACCGTTGGCTTGTTGCTGGGCAAAGTCGTCAGGCGAGGCAAACCAACCTTCAAAACGATGGTCGTGGACACAGGCAAGGTCATAAATAATCATAAACAGGGATCAGAAATACTGCTCAGAAAAAACCCACCAGCGGTTTCCCTCTGGTGGGTTTTGGAATTCAGCGGGCTGAAATCGTTGGCGACTGTGCTTAGGCAGCAGCGGCCTGTGTGGGGATCTGATGTCCCTTGCGCACGATGCGGTTCTTGTCATCGACGTAGATCAGATCGGGTTCGTGCTTGGCAAGCTCAATCTCGTTATACACCGCAAAGGTTGCGATGATAAGGATGTCACCGGGCGCAGCACGACGTGCGGCGGAACCGTTCACAGAAATGATGCCCGTGCCACGTTCGCCACGAATGGCGTAGGTGGTGAAGCGTTCACCGTTGTTCACGTTCCAGATGTCAATCTGTTCATACTCACGGATGTTAGCTGCATCCAAGAGGTCTTCGTCGATGGCGCAGGAGCCCTCATAGTGCAGGTCGGCGTGCGTCGTGGTTACACGATGCAATTTGGACTTAAGCATGGTTCTCTGCATGGTGGTACACCCTTCGAAAAAGGTTAGGGGAAGCGAATTGTAGCGACTAATTCCCGCCTGTCAACGCTGTTTTTACAAGGTTTTTTGCATTGCAAAATTTGCCAATAACAATGCTAAACCTCAAGGTTATCAATCAAACGGGTTGCACCTAAACGCGAAGCGGCAAGGATGACTAAATTATCATTTTTGCCACTTGGTTTTTGCAAATCCGCTTGGCGACGAATGGCAATGTAATCGGTTTTCCAGCCATGTGCATCTAGGGTTTGAGTCGCCGCCTGTTCTAAGGCGGCAAAATCCTCTGCGCCCTGCAAAATCGCGTGACGAATTTTTTGCAGTTCAGCGGATAAGCGCGTCGCTTCTTGCCGTTCGCTGGGGCTTAAATAGCCATTGCGTGAAGATAAGGCCAAACCATCTTCAGCCCGCACTGTTTCGCCACCAATAATTTCAATCGGTAAGGCCAGTTGCCGTGTCATGTTGCGGATGACCATCAGTTGTTGGTAATCCTTTTTGCCAAACAAGGCCACATCGGGCTGCACGATGTTAAACAGTTTTAAGACTACCGTTGCCACACCCCGGAAATGTCCGGGACGAAATTCGCCATCAAGCTGGTGTTGAATCGCCGGTGGTTCAACGGTGTATTCCTGTGGCTCTGGGTATAAATCGGCTTCCGTCGGGGCGAATAAAACATCGACCCCAGCGGCGGCTAATTTGGTGCAATCGTCGGCGAAGGTGCGGGGATATTTGTCGAAGTCTTCATTCGGGCCAAATTGCAGGCGATTGACAAAAATACTCGCCACGACGGTTGCGGCATGGGCGCGAGCTTGTTGCATCAAGGAAATATGCCCCTCATGCAAATTCCCCATCGTTGGCACAAAGGCAATCTTGCCAAGGGCTTGGCGGGGGCGGAGAGCTTGGCGTAGCTCAGAAATCGTTGCATAGACTTGCATAAAATTAACCTGCGTAGGTATGTTCGGCGGCGGGGTAACTACCGTCTTTAATCGCGCTTACCGCACGTTCGGCGGCATCGGCAATGCTGCTTGCACCGAGCATAAAGTTACGCACAAATTTGGCTTTTTTACCGGGCGGAATATCAAACACATCATGCAACACAAGGACTTGTCCTGAGCAATCGACCCCCGCACCAATGCCAATCGTAATCACCTCAATCTGCGCTGTGACCTTTGCGGCTAATTCGGCGGGGATGGCTTCTAAAACCATCATCGTTGCTCCGGCATTGGCGAGGGCTTCAGCATCGGCTAACAACCGTGCCGCCGCCGCTTCGCCACGACCTTGGACTTTATAGCCACCTAAGGCATGGACAGATTGTGGGGTTAAGCCGACATGCCCACACACGGGCACGCCGCGTTGCGTTAAGAAATGCACCGTTTCCGCCATTTCTGCCCCACCTTCTAATTTGACCATTTGCGCCCCCGCCGCTAACAATGCGGCTGCATGACGCAAAGCTTGTTGTGGCGATTCTTGATAGCTCCCAAAGGGCATATCAGCAATCAAAAAAGGGCGAGTGCACCCGCGTTTTACCGCCGCCGTATGGTAGGCAATATCAGTCACGGTAACGGGCAGGGTGGAATCATGGCCTTGGATGACCATGCCTAAGGAATCACCGACCAAAATTGCATCAACGCCCGCCCCATCGAGCAGACGGGCAAAGCTGGCATCGTAGCAAGTGAACATTGCCACTTTTTCGCCATTGGCACGCAGTTTGTGCAGGTCGGACAAGGTTAAACGACGAGGTGTCGGGCTAACAGGCGTTTGTGCAGACATAGGCGGACATTAACAAGAAGTGAAAAAAAGAGCCGGGATAAATTTCCGGCTCTGCTTTAAATCAAGGGGGTGCATTCTGGCACAAAATCCCTGCTTCACGCAGGCTTGCGCACTTGCCGTCGCCCCTGCCGCAATTACGCCGCCAACAAGGTACGCATTTTCTGCATGGCTTTGACTTCAATTTGGCGCACTCGCTCGGCGGACACTCCAAATTCTGCGGCTAAATCATGCAAAGTCGCGCCATCTTCATCTTGCAACCACCGCGCCTCAACAATGCGGCGGCTACGCGGATCAAGGGCGGCAAGCGCGTGTTGCAAGCCATCGGTTTGCAAACGGGCATATTCGCGGCTTTCAATGACCTTGGTTGGCTCGTAATCAGAACTGGCTAAGTAATCAATCGGGGCAAAACTATCGTTTTCATCGTCGCTATCCCGCTCCAAGGCCAGATCACGCCCAGAAAGCCGGGTTTCCATTTCCACGACTTCTTCGGCCTTCACCCCAAGCTGTTTGGCAATCTGCGCCGTTTGTTCAACGCTCAAGCCGTGGTCGGTTTCTAAGCTACTTTTAAGACTACGCAAATTAAAGAACAATTTGCGTTGTGCCTTGGTCGTAGCGACCTTGACCAAACGCCAGTTCTTCAAAATATACTCGTGAATCTCGGCTTTAATCCAATGAATGGCAAACGAGACCAAACGCACACCGCGTTCTGGGTCAAAGCGTTTGACCGCTTTCATCAAACCAATATTACCCTCTTGGATCAAGTCCGCATGGGGCAAACCATAGCCCAAATAGCCCCGCGCAATCGAAATCACCAAGCGCAAATGCGACAACACCAACTGACGCGCTGCTTCCACATCACCTTCATCACGAAGACGCAACGCCAGTTGAGTTTCCTCCGCCTCGCTCAAGAGCGGATAGCGGTTAGCTGCCTGAATATAGGCATCAATATTGCCAAGACTCGCTGGGGTCGGGAAAGCTAAAGCATGGGTCATATAGTGCAGTCCTCCAAAAAAGTACGATGAAACATACAACGCGCCGATTCTAGCACTCACCATCTTAGAGTGCTAAGAGGAGAAAAGGGTTCAAATGCAAGCATCCCCTCCTTTTCACCCTGCACCCCGTAGCCCGGAGGAGCACCGCGAGTCCGGGGAGATTTGTTTATAGACCAAATTGAAAAATGGCTGATTTGCGACGTTTAGCTTTATATATTGGATCATAGACCAAATGATTTTTTGTCATGTGGTGGTAAGCCCCGGACTCGCCGCTGCGCCTCCGGGCTACGATCTCCCTAACTTGACCACTTTACTCCTTCTTCTCCCCGCTGCCCGTGGCGGCGCGCACGCCTGCGCCTGCTACGTCGGCGACTGCACCAACGGCGGTTGCGCCAACTTTTACGGTGGTGGCGACGACGGTCACGGCGGCATCGGCGACGGAGACCACTGAGCACCCGGTACATAAGGCGGCGAGGAGGCTACAAAATACAAGACCAAACTTATTTTTCACAGAGAAACCCTTATTTAATGATGTGGAATATGGCTTATTACATACCAATCGGATTTGAGACCAAATTGGGGGAGTCTGACCAAATATTCTTGGTGCGATTTAGCCATTCTTGGCGGCTGGCGAGGCCAATTTCACCGCCGTTAATTTTGCGGGTGATGGCGCGTAATTGATCTTGATCAGCAAGTTCATTACAGCCTTTACTTTTCCATTCCGCCGCCGCGACATCTAAGCACCATGCCGCACCAATCACTTCATCTGGGTTTTGCACAAAATCGGGGCATTGGGGGCTGGTTTGGCGCAAAATTTTGGTTGCTTCACGATAGCTGTCTTTCCCGGTCAATTGGATCAAACCGCGCCCCCGGTATTTAAAACCATCGCCGGGCTGGTCGTTACCCATGCGCCCGCCATAGACTTCATTGGCTAAATTTTCGGGCTGGAAAGCGTAATCTAAGGGGTCTAATGGGCCTTTCGGCTGGAAGCGCGAAGGCCATACCACTGGCAGGCGTGCTGGGCTGTAGTACAGATTTTCGTATTGCACCGTAAAGCCATTACTTTCGTGCAGAATCTGCGCCATAAAATGCGCAACCCGTAAGGCGTTATCGGTAATACCAAAACGAGCAAGGACAATATTTGCCCGTACAAACGCATCGCGGTAGCTAGAACGCGCACTGGGCGCAAGTTGGCTAATGTGGTCTAAGGTAATGGCGACAGTCATGGCAAAACTCCTTGAAAGTAGCAAAAAAGCAAAATCGCAACTCAGTTTATACTAATGCCCCATGCGAACTCATCTTTTCCGTGCTTACGAATGGCTCAAGCTGGCAATGCCAGCCATTTTTTTCCTTGCGGGTTTTGCTTGGGATGCGTTGACCCTTGGGCAACGTGCTGGGCCGCAGGATTTTGGAATTCTTAGCGTTTATCTGTTATTGGCAGGTGGGCTGTTGTGGTGGATGGCGCATGATCGTTTTCACCCCATCCCGTTGTGCGATATGCCAATGAATCGGCGCGAGTGGCGCGATCATGGGATGGCGTGGGTGCGTTATCACGGCCCGTCGTTAGGTTTGCAATTTCTCTTTGGTAGCCTGCTGTCTGCCCTGTTTATTTTTTATGTCAAAAGTGCGGGGCATCTGGGGACGCTGATTTTGTCGGCGATGTTGGGGGGTTTGCTGGTGGGTAACGAGTTTTTAGGCCGCTATTACCGCCATCGTTTTACCCTGAATTGGGGGCTGTTTGGCCTGTGTACGATTCTCTTATTAAATTTTCTGCTTCCCCACGTATTGCATAGCTTGCACCCTGCTTGGTTTTACCTGTCCACCATTGCAGGTGCAGGTTTGACCCATGCTTTGCATTATTTCAGTACTGGGCAACCGGGAAAAATTAAAACGGTGTGGGTCTTAGCCGGTTTGTTGGCAGTGGCGAATCTGGGCGATTTAATTCCGCCCGTTCCCCTTGTCGAAAAACGGGTTTTGCTTGGCACAGACTTTAGTAAAGACACGGGTGAATATGTGGCACGGGTGGAAAAAGCCCCGTGGTGGGTATTCTGGCGGCGTTATAGCAAAACCCTGCATCTTGCCCCCGGCGAGCGGGTGTATTGCCTATCGGCAGTTTTTGCCCCTTCTGGCTTGAACACTCAGTTACAACATCGTTGGGAACGACGTGACCAAAACGGTAAATGGCAATTTGTGCACGAAGTACGTTTTGGCCTGAGTGGAGGGCGTGAAAACGGCTTTCGCGGCTATTCCTATAAAGAAGCACCAACCGCTGGGGAATGGCGTGTGCTGATTCGGAGTGAAACCGGGCGTACCTTAGCGGTGCACCGCTTTACCATTCAACTTGACCCACCTGATCCTGATTTAGTGGCGTGGGAAAAGTTGTAAAACAGACCAAATAAAAAATAAGCCGATAAAGCTTATTAAATAGGCTATATCGGCTTTTAGACCAAATGGTTTTTAGATCAAATTTCCCCGCATGGATTTAATGCAATCACTTGGGGCGATTTGGTTCTCGTATCAGGCTAGCGTGCTACTTGCTGTTATCTGTTACGCATTTTTTCATAAAGCTATTTTTTGCTGCCCCAGCGAGTTTTTTCTCTTCTGACTTGCTGGTACACATGGCTTGTGCTGAGGCGGCTTTCGCTTCCCGATCACACTTCTTCATAAAGCTATTTTTTGCTGCACCCGCCAGTTTTTTGGCAACAGCTTGATCTTCACAGGATGCTGGTGCTGCCGGAGCATCGGCTGCCATTGCCGTACCTGCAACCAAGGTTAATGCGCATAACATCAAAGATAATGCTTTCATGAACAACCTCCATTAAGTTGAAGAAAGAGACTTCCATACAGCTATTACTACTTCTTGCTACTTACTGCGACTGCGAAAGGCAAGCGTTACATCTGGGATGTTGTTCCCGTTAGTCTGCGGCAGCCAGCATGGCTTGTTGTTGCCGACGTAAAAACTCTTGCATACTGTCAATGCCACGCATGGTCAAAATGGTATTGCGTACCGCTGCTTCCAACAGTACTGCGAGGTTACGCCCTGAGGCGACAGGAATCACGACCTTGCGAATTGGCACTTCTAAAATCGGCGTAGTTTGTTCATCCAAAGGCAGGCGGGGTGCGTCGCGTCCGGGTTGTAAACGCTGTAAATGCACAACCAATTTCAAACGCATTTTGCGCCGCGAAGCGGTTTCGCCAAAGATGGTACGAATATTCAATAAGCCTAAGCCGCGAACTTCTAAAAAATCGCGCAACATGCCGGGGCAACGGCCTTCGATGACATTCGGGGCAATCCGCGATAGTTCGACGACATCATCTGCCACCAAGCCATGCCCCCGCGAGATCAGCTCTAAGGCCAATTCGCTTTTACCTACACCGGAATCACCCGTAATCAACACCCCCATGCCCAGCACATCCATCAGCACGCCGTGCATCGAAGTCACTTCGGCAAGTTGCCGTGCCAAGTAACTGCGTAGCATATCAATGAGGGCAGAGCAGGTTTTGGGTGAGGTAAATAAGGGAGTTTGGGTTAATTCACAGGCTTCTTGAATCGCTGGCGGCACAGGCAGATTGTCTGCAACCAGGATCGCTGGTGGTTGCTTGGTCAGGATTTCATCAAACAACTGGCGGAAGCGTTGGGGCGGTGTGCGAGCAATCCAATCAATTTCGGCTTGTCCAATGACTTGCAAACGTTCGGGGTGGACAATGTTTAAATGCCCAACCATCTCCGCGCCAAAATTATTTTCGCCTCGAAATTCGATCGGGCGATTTTCACCTCGGGCAATCCGCCAGTTGAGGTGTAGTTTTTCATGTTGCTCTTCAAAGAGCCGAACAATAGTTAAACGATCCACGACCTAACCTCTTGCGCATCGGATTGCTAAAAATGACGCTACAACAAACTTAAACGCTTTGGCAAAACAGCTCATGCACTGCCGCACTGGTTTCAGCTTGGCTAATTGCCTCACGGAAGTTACGGTCAGAAAAACGTTGTGCCAGCTCAGACAGAATTTGTAAGTGTTGTTCTGTCGCTTGTTCCGGTACAAGTAAAACGAAAACCAAGAATACGGGTTTGCCATCATGGGCTTCAAATGGCACAGGCTTAGCTAAACGTAAGAACGCCCCAATGGCGGTTTTTAGCCCTTTAATTCTGCCATGTGGAATCGCAATGCCTTGGCCTAAGCCGGTGGAACATAGACGTTCACGCGCAAACAAACTGTCATAAACCGTGGTATGAGAAAGACCAATATTGTTTTGAAACAGTAATCCGGCTTCTTCAAAAACCCGTTTTTTGCTACCTGCCTCAACATTGAGCACGATGTTGTTTTCGGGCAGGAGTTTAGAAAAAGTAATCATGGCAGGCGGCAGTAACAGCAACGGCAACAACAAAAAGAAAAGCCGCAGCAATGAGCTGCGGCTAAAAGAAGCTTATTCAACGATGTGATGAGAAGCCTTTTCACCACGGTGGTGATCTTGCATTTTTTGTTTGTATTTCTGGACTTGGCGATCCAGCTTATCAAACATCGAATCAATCGCGGCATACAGATCATCCGCACTTTCTTCGACAAACAGATCTTTACCGGGAACGTGAACCGTCACTTCCGCTTTCTGCTTCAGCTTTTCGACCGACAGAATGACATTCACTGCCGTAACCCGATCAAAGTGAGAAACCACAGGATTCAATTTGGTTTCCACATATTCACGAAGGGCAGGGGTCACTTCAACGTGATGGCCGCTGATTTGCAGGTTCATATTTTTCTCCTTTTTTACAGGGTCTTGCGTAAATTGACCGGCGGGATGTTGAGTGACTCACGGTATTTTGCCACCGTGCGTCGTGCCACAACGATTCCCTGGCGGCCTAGTATTTCGGATATTTGACTATCCGACAAGGGTTTTTTCCCGTCTTCATTTGCAATCAGTTGCTTAATCAAAGCGCGAATTGCAGTCGCAGAACATGCACCACCGCTTTCGGTCGCCACATGACTGCCAAAGAAATACTTCAGTTCAAATACACCGCGTGCTGTTGCCATGTATTTTTGTGAAGTGACACGAGAAATCGTTGATTCATGTAATTCAAGCGCGTCGGCGATTTCACGTAGCACCAAAGGGCGCATTGCCACTTCGCCATGCTCAAAGAATTGGGCTTGTCTGTCTACGATTTCTTGCGCAACACGCAAAATCGTATCGAAGCGTTGCTGGACATTTTTGATGAGCCAACGCGCTTCTTGCAGTTGCCCGGTAAGGGCATTATCGCCACGTCGTTGCTGTTGCAAGATTTCGGCGTACAAGCGGTTAATACGCAAACGTGGGTAAGCGTCTGGATTAATTTGTGCCTGCCATTTTCCGCGTATTTTGCGCACAATGACATCTGGGGTGATGTACCGTGCCTCAACTTGGGCAAAACGTGCACCGGGACGTGGGTTTAAGGCCACAATCATGGCTTGGGCTTCGCGTAGCGCGGTATCGTCACACGTGGTCAGGCGTTTTAGGCGGGTAAAGTCTTTCGCCGCCAGCAAATCTAAATGATCCGCCACAATACGGATTGCGAGTTGTTGCGTATTGCTAGCGGGTAAATGGCGTAATTGCAGTTGTAAACATTCTTGCAGCGAACGAGCTGCTACCCCCAAGGGGTCAAAGCTTTGTAATTGTTTTAGCGCGACCTCAAACTCGGCAAGGCCAAGGGTTGTTGGCTCATCACCTTCAGGGCTGAGTTCTGCGCTTAGTTCAGTGACTGCAAATGCCGCAAAATCAGCCCCTAAATCAACCGCTTTTGCTAACACTTCCTCCAGTGTTAGCTCAAGGTAGCCATCCTCATTTAGGGCTTCAATCAAGCAGGCAATTAGAGCTTTGTCATGATCTGAAAATTGGCTCAAACCTAACTGCCAAAACAGATGCTCTCGCAGACTTGGGGTGGCAGCGTGCAGGTCATGCGCTTCGTCATTGTCTTCGTCAGTATTCGATACACCACTACCGGGTTGGCTCGACCAACGGTCATCATCATCTGCCGAAGGCATTTCCGAGACACTATGAAAATCTAGCTCACGATTGTTTAAATCATCATGATTGTCATAGTCATTACTGGTTTCTTGGCTACTGACTTCGTTAATAGCAGGGGTGGGCGTGTCAAGCCCGGTTTGCTGTTGTTCGCTAGAGTTTTGCGCACTATCCCCATCTTCATCTTCGCGTTCAAGCAAAGGGTTTTCGAGCAGATAACGTTCTAATTCTTGGTCAAGCTCTAGAGTGGATAATTGCAACAAACGAATGGATTGCTGTAATTGTGGCGTTAGGGCAAGGTGCTGAGAAAATTTGAGTTGGAGGCTAGTTTTCATAGGACAAGAAGAGAATTCGCCATCACAGACGGAAGTTTTCCCCAAGATAAACCTTACGCACACTTTCGTTACGTACAATTTCTTGTGGTGCGCCCATTGCTAATACTTTGCCTTCGCTAATGATATAAGCATGGTCGCAAATCCCTAAGGTTTCGCGCACATTGTGATCGGTAATCAACACACCAATGCCGCGCTCTTTTAGGAAACGAATAATTTTTTGAATATCAAGCACTGCAATTGGATCAACCCCAGCAAAGGGTTCATCTAACAAAATAAAGCGTGGTGAAGTGGCCAAGGCGCGGGCAATCTCTACCCGCCGCCGTTCGCCCCCAGACAGTGCAATCGCTGGTGAATGACGAATATGGCTGATGTGGAGTTCATCCAACAGCGTTTCTAAACGCTTGTTAATTGTTTTGGGAGCAAGCCCCTGTAATTCCAGCACTGCCTTGATATTTTCTTCAACATCGAGCTTGCGAAAAACAGATGCTTCTTGGGGTAGATACGACAAACCCAAACTCGCACGGCGGTGAATCGGCAAATGCGTTAATCGGGTGTCATCAATCATCACCTCGCCACCATCCGCTGCAACCAAGCCAACAATCATGTAAAAACAAGTGGTCTTCCCCGCCCCATTGGGGCCAAGTAGGCCAACAACTTCGCCACTTTTGACCTCAAATGATACGTCTTGCACCACGGTGCGGGCTTTATAGCGTTTTTTTAGATTGCGCGCGCTGAGGGTTGCTTGTTGTGTTGTCATCTAATTTACTTCTTCATCTGCCAAACTGCGTAAAACTTGGCGAATTGTCGCCAGACTAAAGCCACGGTACTGCAAAAAACGCTGTTGTTTTGCCCAACTTTCGGCGGAGTCTGGCACGGCATGAAAGCGTTTTTGCCAAACTTGGCGACAGCGTAACACTTCATCGCCGCTCTCGCTTAATGCCTCAGCAATGATTTCGGTACTGACACCTTGTTGTTGTAGTTCGCGTTGTAAACGCTCATTACCATAACGCCCAGCACGCGCAACAACTCGCTGCTGGGCATAACGTGCATCGGCTAAAAAGCCTAAACGTTGCAACTCGTCTAAAAGTGCGTCTAATTCCGCTTCAGAGTTAGCCTCTGGAGCTAACTTGCGTTGCAAGCCAGCGCGACTATAGTCGCGACGGGCAAGACAACGCAAGGCACGCGCTTTTAAGCTAGGTGGATTAAGCATCTGCCGCTGCGGGAGGCACAACTGCAGTTCCTGCGCCTGGCACGCCTAAGGTTTCACGAATTTTGGCTTCGATTTCTTGTGCCATGTCTGGATGTGTGCGTAGAAACTCGCGCACATTGTCCTTACCTTGACCAATTTTTTCGCCTTTATATGAGTACCAAGCCCCGGATTTATCGACAATTTTGTTTTCTACGCCGAGGTCAATAATCTCGCCTTCGCGGGAAATGCCTTCCCCATACAAAATGTCGAAAATGACTTCACGGAAGGGGGGAGATACTTTATTTTTGACGACTTTAACTTTGGTTTCGCTACCAATGACTTCATCGCCCTTCTTGATCGCGCCAATCCGGCGAATATCCATGCGCACTGAGGCGTAGAACTTCAAGGCATTACCGCCTGTGGTGGTTTCAGGGCTACCAAACATCACCCCAATCTTCATCCGAATCTGGTTAATAAAGATGACCAGCGTATTGGTTTTTTTAATGTTGGCGGTGAGTTTGCGTAAGGCTTGGCTCATCAAACGGGCTTGCAGGCCGGGCAAGCTATCACCCATTTCACCTTCGATTTCGGCTTTTGGTGTTAAAGCGGCAACTGAGTCAACCACAATGATGTCAACGCCGCCAGAACGTACCAACATGTCGGCAATTTCTAAGGCTTGTTCCCCGGTATCGGGTTGAGAAATCAGCATTTCACTGACATCTACCCCCAACTTCTGGGCATATTGCGGGTCCAGCGCGTGTTCCGCATCAATAAAAGCGGCGACACCACCAATTTTTTGCATTTCGGCAATCACTTGCAAACACAAGGTGGTTTTACCTGAGGATTCTGGGCCATAGATTTCCACGACACGTCCACGCGGCAAACCACCAATGCCTAAGGCCACATCTAGCCCTAATGAGCCAGTAGAAACGGCGGCGATACCTTTATCAATCTCAGTATCGCCCATGCGCATGATGGAGCCTTTACCAAACTGCTTTTCAATCTGTTGCAATGCGGCGGCAAGAGCCTTTGCCTTGTTTTCGTCCATGGTGATACCTCAGGTTAGTTAGCGGAATTATGGCACAAATGGCACAAGCACCAAGATGGGAACACTTTTTGCTCGGGTCAAACCTTTGTCCTGTGCCAGCAAACATTATCAGAACAGCATTCTCAACACAGGTAAACCCCAGATCAAATACTGTATAAACTACTGTATGTCTGCACAGTATATTTTACTGTGGGCAGAATTCAAGTCTGTTGCACAGCAGCAATGCCGAATCTTCCTCGTATAATCCACTTTCTTCCCTTAATTTTTCTTGTGCCGCTACCATGTTGATCTGGTTTGTCGTGCTTTATCTTATTGTTTCTATTGGTATTGGCTTGTACGCTGCGACGCGGGTGCACAGTGCCAAGGATTTTGCCGTGGCAGGTCGTCATTTGCCCCTCCCTGTGGTTACGGCGACTGTATTTGCCACATGGTTTGGCGCAGAGGCCGTGTTTGGGGTGTCCGCCACGTTTGTCAAAGATGGCCTGCGCGGCGTGGTGGCTGATCCCTTTGGTTCTAGCCTGTGCCTCATCATTGCCGGGTTCTTCTTTGCGACAAAGCTGTATAAGCTCAACATCCTGACCCTCGGCGATTATTTCCGCCTGCGTTATAACCGCACGGTTGAAATCCTCACAACGCTGTGCATCGTCGCCTCTTACTTAGGTTGGGTTTCGGCGCAAATCAAAGCCTTGGGTTTAGTCTTTAATGTCGTCACCAATGACGGCATTAGTCAAACCGCCGGAATGATTCTTGGCGCGGCGATTGTGCTGACCTATACCGCATTTGGTGGCATGTTGTCGGTAGCGATTCTCGACTTTGTGCAAATGGGGGTCATCATGGGCGGGATGCTGTATATCGCCAATGTGATTGCCGGTTTAAGCGGGGGGGTTGATACCGTAATCGCTCACGCTGGCGCGGCAGGAAAACTCGATTTCTTCCCGCCACCTGATCCGGTGCAATGGCTGACTTTCCTTGGCGCGTGGCTGACCATGATGCTCGGTTCAATTCCACAACAAGACGTTTTCCAACGTATTACCTCGGCGAAAAGTGCCAAGATTGCGATGGTCGGCTCGGTATTGGGGGGCGGGATTTATTTCTGCTTTGCCTTTGTGCCAATGTTTATCGCCTATGCCGCGACCATGATTAACCCAGAGTTGTTCAATGGCCTATTAGAAAGCGATTCCCAACGCATTTTGCCCACTTTGGTCTTGCAACATACCCCCGTATTTGCCCAAGTCATTTTCTTTGGCGCGGTGTTGTCGGCAATCATGAGTTGTTCATCGGCGACTTTACTTGCCCCTTCCGTGGCCTTCTCCGAAAACATTGTGCGGGGCTTTTTGCCACATCTTGATGACCGTCGTTTTTTATGGATCATGCGCCTCTCCATCGTGGCCTTTGCTGGAGTGGTTTTGGCCTTTGCCTTGGCTTCTAATGCGTCAATTTTTAAGATGGTCGAAAACGCTTACAAAGTCACCTTGGCTGGCGTGTTTATCCCACTGTTTTTTGGGGCGTTTTGGCATCGTGGCACAAGCCAAGGGGCATTGTTGGCGATTCTGGGGGGGCTAATCACTTGGTTAGTCGTGGAATTTACCCTCGGTGAGGACAGCCTTGTTCCGCCACAACTGCTGGGACTGCTGGCAAGTGCAGGTGGCATGGTACTAGGTTCTTTGTTGCCACAGTGGTGGGGGAAAGGCAGTCATCACCCTCATCACCAGTTGGCAGGCCATCACAGTTAAGGAAGGAAGCAACAATGATCCGACATATCCCTGGCCCGACCTTGCTGGCACGCTATTTAGCGTTGGGGTACGTCGTAGTCATTATTTACGCCAGTCTGCACCCATTTACTGGCTGGCGCGATTTAGGGATTTCGCCCTTTGCGTTTGTGGAAGAAGGCTGGCCTCGGTATTGGACGCTCTTTGATGTCATCACCAATGTTTTGGCCTATCTGCCCTTAGGAGCATTTCTAAGCATTGCCTTGCATCCTTTGCGGCGTTATTGCGCTACTCCCTTATTGGCAATTTTTTTGGGCTTATGCTTGAGTTTTGGTCTAGAAACCATACAGACTTGGCTACCAAGCCGTGTACCCTCAAGTTTAGATTTGGTCTGTAATGTTCTTGGCACAGCATTAGGTACTTGGCTCGGCCATAGTATTGGCTTGCGCTTTTTAGGGCGATTGGCCTATTGGCATCATCGCTTTATTGCCCCCATTCCCCATGCCGATTTAGGACTGACCTTGCTCGCCTTATGGCTGTTTATCCCCTTGTCGCCCGAAATCAGTTTGTTTGGTGTGGGAGATATTCGCCGTTTCTTTTTGCCCTCAGAGCTTGAGCCCTTCGATGCCGAAATTTTCCGTTTTAGCGAAACCCGCTTTGTCTTGTTTAATGTGCTGTCAACGGGTTTGTTAGCGCGTACCTTAATTGCGGGGAAATGGTTGCCGTTTATTGTTGTACCGTTGTTAGTTGTTGCCAGTTTGGCAATGCGTACCTTCGGTGAGTTGTTCTTAATTAACGCTGATGCAATGTTTAACTGGGCAACTTCTGGGGCGTTAATGGGCTTGATGATTGGCCTGCCAACGTTAATGGTCTGTATGTTCCTGCCCCTACGCGCCCGCCTATTTGTGGCAATTTTCGCTCTGTTCATGGGCATGTTCATTATTAACAGCTCGCCAATGAACCCTTACACCCAAGCCGCGTTAGCCACTTGGAAGCAAGGTTATTTCCTCAACTTTAATGGCCTCACCCGCCTTGCCGCCACGCTCTGGCCGTTCTTAACCCTACCTTACTTGGTGCTGATTGCCCGGCGAAGCAACGCGATTTTGGCGCAAGATCAGTAGGTACATTTGGTCTTAATATAAAAAATGGCTGCTAAGGCATATCCAACATGCTTTAGCAGCCAAATTTTTATTTGGTCTTAATTTTGCAGCGTTTACAGCATCCCAGCATCTACGACCGTTAAGGCCAGCACGTTCAAGATGCGGCGCACCGTGGCGGTGGGGGTGAGGATGTTCACCGGACGGGCTGCGCCTAACAAGATCGGACCAACAGTGAGGTTGTCCCCGGCGGCGGTTTTTAGCAGGTTAAACGAGATATTGGCAGCATCTAAGGTCGGCATGACCAGCAAATTGGCTTGGCCTTTCAAGCGGCTATTCGGGAAGGCGTTAAGGCGGATTTGTTCATCCAAGGCCGCATCGCCGTGCATTTCGCCTTCGACCTCAAGCTCTGGCGCACGTTGGCGCAAGATACCTAAGACATCACGCATTTTGTTCGCTGTTGGTGTGTTTTCCGTGCCAAAGGTCGAATGCGATAACAAGGCAACTTTCGGCGTAATCCCAAAACGGCGGATTTCTTCAGCGGCGAGCAAGGTCGTATTCACCAACTGTTCAGCATCCGGGTCGTAATTGACGTAGGTATCGGTAATAAACACCGTGCGTCCGGGCAGAATCAGCATATTCATGGTGGCGTATTTAGCAACACCCGCCGATGTACCAATTACGTTTGCGACATAGTCGCGGTGGGCTTCATGGCGACCAAAGGTGCCGCAGATCAGTCCATCGGCATAACCCAAACGCACCATCAATGCCCCATATAAGGTGGCACGGCGGCGAATTTCGCGCTTGGCATAATCAGGCGACACACCTTTACGCTCCATCAGGCCATGATATTCACGCCAAAATTCGTCAAAGTGTGTGTCAAAAAACTCGCAGTTTTCGCCATGAATCACTTGGAAATCCACACCGGGGCGGATGCGTAAACCGGCCTCGTCAATCTTGCGCTGAATTTCACTGGTACGACCAATCAAGATCGGACGCACAATGCCTTCGTCCAAGGCTAACTGTACGGCGCGTAAGACCCGTTCATCTTCGCCTTCGGCAAAGACAATGCGTTTTGGCTTGGCTTTGGCACTGGCAAATACTGGCTTCATCATCAAGCCAGAGTGATAGACAAAGGCATTCAGATCATGCAGATAAGCATCCCAATCTTGGATGGGGCGCGTTGCTACGCCAGAATCAATCGCCGCTTGCGCCACGGCGGGGGCGATTTTGACGATTAAGCGTGGATCAAAAGGTTTGGGAATCAGGTATTCGGGGCCAAAGCCGCTGACTTTTTCGCCATAGGCCGCCGCCACAACTTCGGATTGTTCGGCGCGGGCGAGTTCGGCAATCGCTTTCACCGCCGCCAGCTTCATTTCCTCAGTAATCGTCGTCGCCCCCACATCTAACGCGCCCCGGAAAATAAAGGGGAAACATAAGACGTTATTGACTTGGTTCGGGTAGTCAGAACGACCCGTAGCAATGATGGCATCATCGCGTACCGCTTTCACTTGTTCGGGCAGGATTTCTGGCGTGGGGTTGGCTAAGGCCATGACTAACGGTCGCGCCGCCATTTTTGCCACCATCTCTGGCTTCAACACACCGCCAGCGGAGAGGCCAAGAAACACGTCCGCACCGTCGATGACTTCGCCCAACGTCCGCGCTTCGGTTTTCTTGGCGTAACGCGCTTTGATCTCGTCCATTTCTTCAACGCGGCCTTCATAGACCACGCCTTTAATGTCCGTGACCCAAATATTTTCCACAGGCACACCGAGCATCACCAACAAATCCAAACAGGCCAAGGCCGCCGCGCCTGCGCCAGAGGTAACGAGTTTGACTTGTTTGATGTCTTTGCCCAGATAGGTCAGGCCATTCAAAATCGCCGCGCCAACCACAATCGCCGTGCCATGTTGATCGTCATGGAAGACCGGGATTTTCATGCGTTCGCGCAGTTTCTTTTCAATGTAGAAACATTCCGGGGCTTTAATGTCTTCGAGGTTAATCCCACCAAACGTTGGCTCTAAGGAGGCGATGATTTCGATGAGTAGATCGGGATCACGTTGGCTGATTTCTAAGTCAAAGACATCAATATTGGCGAACTTTTTAAACAATACGCCCTTGCCTTCCATCACTGGCTTGGCGGCTAAAGGGCCAATATTGCCCAAACCTAACACTGCTGTGCCGTTAGTAATCACCCCAACCAAATTGGCGCGGGAAGTTAGTTCCGCCACCTGTGCCGGGTCGGCAACAATCTCTTCACAGGCCGCTGCCACGCCGGGCGAATAGGCCATCGACAAGTCGTATTGGTTGGTTAACTGCTTGGTTGGCATCACCGCGATTTTGCCCGGGCGGGGTTGGCGATGATAGTAAAGGGCTGCTGCACGGAGTTGTTTGCTATCCATAGTCTCTGCTCCACCGAAAGTTAGGTTATGGCGTTATGGCTGTACGTGATTGAGTGCACAAGGCCGCTATCCTTGCTTTTATACGCGGCTTGCTTGGCGGTTTTTTGATCCACGAATTTCACAATGTAAAATGAGTTTTCGTGAAACGAAAAATATACCACAGAGACAAAAAAACAGCACCCCGTAGAGTGCTGTTTTCTGATTAGCCAAAGTTATGGCTAACTGGCTGATTACGCCGCCAATTTGGCAAATGCGTCAATCACTTCTTGCGGAGCTTGTACCAGCTCGATCAATACACCTTCGCCAGCAATGGGGAATTGCTCGTTGGATTTGGGATGCAAGAAAGTAATGTCAAACCCCGCTGCCCCTTTGCGAATGCCACCGGGGGCAAAACGCACGCCTTGTGCGGTCAACCATTCCACAGCGGTGGGCAGATCATCGATCCACAAACCAATGTGATTCAGCGGTGTCGCGTGCACAGCGGGTTTCTTTTCCGGGTCTAAGGGCTGCATCAAATCGACTTCGACCTTAAACGGCCCCTTACCCATTGCCGTGATGTCCTCATCCACGTTTTCGCGTTCGCTGACGAAATTCCCGGTCACTTCCAAACCCAGCATATCAACCCACAACTGGCGCAACTTGTTCTTATCCGGCCCACCAATTGCCACTTGTTGAATCCCTAAAACCTTAAACGGACGTGTCATGCTGACTCCTTTTATTGTGTTGGTGAAAACGGCGAGGATACCATTCGCCGGAAAAATGGCTCAATGCCCAGTTTGTACAGTAGGTGGGTAACGATACGCCCACCAGAGCAGCCATGCGCCGACCAAGATCATGGGTAACGATAGCCATTGCCCCATGCTGATACTGTAAGAGTGTCCAAAAAT